>JALHTV010000162.1 GCA_022866005.1 Phycisphaerae bacterium | reverse complement strand
GTTCGGCCAGCCCGTCGCAGCCGGCTGCCGTGAGGTCGAAAGGCGCCGGCAGCGCCCGCTCGCCGCTGTCGGTGGCGTCTAGGGCGACGCGGCCACCGGCCTGCTCGATCGCGTCCAGCAGCGCCATGTCCTCCTCCAGCAGCGGCCCGCCCACGATCGCCAGCGCCACGCGGCCGGGCGCATCCGTCGGGGGCGGCTGGGGCGGGACGTCCAGGCTTCCGCGACAAGGGAACTCAGCCGCCGCCCGCGACCACCAGGCCGCCGGCACTTGCCCGGATAGGCGCCGCAAGGTCGATCGGCGGCGTCGTAGCGGTGCATCTGCCTTGCCAGGTCCCCGTTGTCCGGCGCCTGCCCGCCCAGGCGGACCAGGAACCGCCCCAACCGCCGCAATTCCTCGGCGTAAAGCTGCTGGCTGGCGGCGGTCTGCCAGGTCGACGGGACGTTCAGCAGGAACACAGGCAGGGCGGTCTGGGCCGCCAGGAGTTCCGACGCGCGGCGCATCTGATCGCACAGCGTGGTGAACACGACCGCGCGGATGTCCTCGGTGGACTGCACCTGGGCCAAGAAGGCCTGGACGTAGGGGCACAGGCCCTCACCGGCGCCGCTGTCCCCGCGGGCCGGCGCCGAGGCCGGGAGTACCGTGTGGGGCGCCAGGCCGTGGGCGGCGATCCACTCCGGCGGCACGTAGGGGCAGCAGTAGGCGACGTACGTCGCCGGGCTGGGATGGCCGCCTGTCATTGGTTCGCCTCGCACACGGGCCTGGGTCGGTGCATCGCGCCGCCGAGCGCACCTGGCCATTCTACCGGCCGGGCGGGTGGGATAGGAACCTCCCAGGGTTGGTGAGTGAGCCGCGGCTTCTTGGGGAAAGGGCACAGCCGGGGCGGCTGTGCCGCAGATCCAGGCCGGACATGTGGCTCGGCCGCCTCGGCCGAGCGCCTGGCGGCCAGACCGTACCCAGACGGCCTTGCGGGAGATGGGCCGGGGGACTAGACTGACGCTTCTGTGGCGGGTGTGCAGGAGTGGTCGATGCCCATCAAGGCAATTGATCTGCGTCGCGGCATGGCTGTGAACTTCAAGGAAGGCATCTGGGTCTGCGTGGACAACCAGAAGGTCGCCAAGGGCAACTGGCGCAGCTACCAGGTGATCCAGCTTAAGAACATCCAGAGCGGCCAGCTCATCGAGGACCGCTTCCGCGTGGAGGAGACCTTCGAGCAGGCGATCCTCGACCGCAAGGACATGGAGTACCTCTACAGCGACCCCAGCTCCCACGTCGTGATGGACGGGGAGACCTTCGAGCAGACCCACCTCCCGGCCGAGCTGATCGGCGACCAGAAGGTGTACCTCGTCCCCAACATCCACCTCCAGGTGGCCTTTGTGGACGGGGTGCCCGTGACGGTGGACCTGCCCAATACGGTGGAGCTGACGGTCGCCCAGACGCCGCCGCAGGTCAAGAGCGCCACCGCGACCAGCCAGATGAAGGACGCCGTCTGCGAAGGCGGGGCGAGGATCAAGGTCCCGGCCTTCGTCGAGATCGGCACCAAGGTCAAGGTCGACACCCGCAGTGGCGAATACATCAGCCGGGCGTAACGCGGCGCGGCGGTGCCGGGCGAAGTTGCCTTGACAGTCTTCCGGGGCCCCGATAGACTCGCACGGCTTTTTGAGAAGGCGTCTTTTCCGTCCGCACGGAGCGTCCCGGCCGGTCTGGTGAGAAAAGGTCGGGAATGGGCGAGCGAGGTTGCGGCCGCTCGTTCAGGCTTCCGGACGGAGCCCCCGCCGCAACACGTGCTGTACGGGTTGGCCGCATCGGACGCCTGACCAGGCCGACCCCCGACCACTACCCGGTGGTGTAATTGGTAACACAGAAGGTTTTGGTCCTTCTATTCCAGGTTCGAGTCCTGGCCGGGTAGGAATAATCGCCCCGCAGGCCGGTGGCGTAGGGACTCACCAGGCAGGCGGGGCGCGAACCCGAACACGATGTCGAGTGCGGCAATCATCTTGGCCGCGGGCCAAGGCACGCGGATGAAGTCGGACCTCCCCAAGGTCCTGCACACCGTCTGTGGCAGGCCGATGCTCGCGTATGTTCTGGAGGCCTGCGCCGAGGCCGGCTGTAGGGAGCAGATCGTCGTCATCGGCCACCAGGCCGAGCGCGTCCGCCACGTGTTTGCGACGCCGCCGGCGGGTGTGCGTCTGACGTGGGTGGAGCAGGTACCGCAGCTCGGCACCGGCCACGCGGTGATGATCTGCCGCAAGGAGCTCCAGCGCCTGTCCGGGCCGGTGCTGGTGGTGGCCGGGGACGGGCCGCTGGTCCGCGCCAGCGCGCTGAAGCGGCTGCTCGAGGAGCACGTCCGTAGCGGCGCCGCCTGCACGCTGGCGACCAGCATCCTGGACGATCCCGGCCGCTACGGCCGGATCGTCCGCAACGAGCGCGGGGAGCTGGTGGGCATCGTGGAGTACCTGGACGCGGATGAGTCCCAGCGCCAGATCAAGGAAGTGAACGTCTCGCTGTACTGCTTCGACGCCGCCGCTCTGCTGAGCGTGCTGGATCGGTTGACCAACGACAACGCCAAAGGCGAGTACTACCTCACCGACGCGCTGGGGCTGCTGGCGGCCGACGGCAAGAAGCTCTCGGCCGTCGCGGCCGTGCCGAGCGAGGAAGTGCTCAGCATCAACACGGTCGATCAACTGCGCCAGGTCGAGGCCATCCTGGTCCGAAGGTCGGAAAGGGGAGTGCGATGCTAGGTCAGTTGAAGCTGTTCACTGGTCGGTCCAACGTCGCGCTGGCCCGCAAGATCAGCGACTACCTGGGCGTTCCCCTGGGGACAGTCAAGATCGCCGCGTTCCCTGACGGGGAACTGCTGGTGAAGCTGGAGGAGGACGTCCGCGGGCGCGACGTGTTTCTCATCCAGCCCACCTGCGATCCGGTGAACGAATCGCTGATGGAGCTGCTGATCTTCATCGACTCGGCCCGCCGCGCCTCGGCCGAGCGGATCACGGCCGTGCTGCCGTACTTCGGCTACGCCCGGCAGGACCGCAAGGACGAAGGCCGCGTGCCCATCACGGCCAAGCTGGTGGCCAACATGATCACCACGGCCGGGGCCCACCGCGTGCTGACGGTGGACCTGCACGCCGCCCAGATTCAGGGGTTCTTTGACATCCCCGTGGACAACCTCTACGCCGAGCCGGTGTTCAGCCGCTACTGGTCCGGCCGAAATCTCAAGGACCTGGTGCTGGTCAGTCCGGACGTGGGCAACACTAAGCGCGCCAGGGCCTACGCCGAGCGACTGAGCGGCACCCTGGCGGTGATCGACAAGCGCCGCGTCAGCGGCGAGGACGTAGAACCCGGCAGGATCATCGGCGACGTGCGGGGCAAG
>JALHTV010000161.1 GCA_022866005.1 Phycisphaerae bacterium | reverse complement strand
GACACCGCATCCGCGCCGGGCCATGGGTTCAGGGTGGCACGCGTCCCTAGGGCGCCGTGGGGCGTCCTCACCGGCCTTGGGGCTTCGGGCGCTTGGGCGCCCGGCCCGTCTGGGCAGGCCGGTCCGGTTATGTTATCTCAAGCGGCCGCCTATGCCTTACGCGCTGCGGCGACCTTCTCTGAGCCCCGGCCGCTCGCCTCTCGACCGGGGTCGCCCGCACCGCCAGGACCCGTTCCATCGGTCCCGCACCTCGCGGACGATTCCATCACAACACCGCGTATCTAGGCCTTCAGGAAGGGCTGATAGATAGGCTAATGTTGCTGTTGCTTGGCCTCTCACCAGGCGAAGTGCGCGAAGGCCTTGTTGGCCTCGGCCATGCGGTGCACGTTCTCGCGCGTCTGCATGGCCGCGCCCTCGCCCTTGTAGGCACTCATCAATTCATCGGCTAGCCGCTGGGTGGTGGTCGAGCCTTTGCCCGACCGCACCGCATCGCGAATCCACCGGATCGCCAGCGACAGTTGCCGCCTGCTGGTGACCTGCATCGGCACCTGATAGTTGGCACCGCCGATCCGCCGGGACCGCACCTCGATGAGCGGCTTGACGTTCTCCACAGCCTTGTTGAACACGTCCAGCGGCGGGGCGTCCTTGATCTTCTTGGCGATGATCTCCATCGCGTCGTAGAACACCCGCGTGACGACGGACTTCTTGCCGTCCCACATGATGCAGTTGACGAACTTGCTGACCAGCTTGCTGCCGAACCGCGGGTCCGGCGCCAGCGTGTCCTCGGAGGCCGTGAACTTCTTGAATGCCATGGTGTCCTATCCACACCCGCCGTGTCGGCGGATCCTGTGGCTTGTGCCGTCTGTCCGGCGGGCCTACTTAGGCTGCTTGACTCCGTACTTGCTGCGCCCCTGCTTGCGGTTGGCCACGCCCAGGGCGTCCAGCGTGCCCCGGACGATGTGGTACCGCACGCCCGGCAGGTCGCGCACTCTCCCGCCGCGGACCAGCACGATGCTGTGCTCCTGAAGGTTATGGTCGACGCCCGGGATATACGCCGTCACTTCCTTGCCGTTGCTCAGCCGAACGCGGGCCACCTTCCGCAGGGCGGAGTTGGGCTTCTTGGGCGTGACGGTCTTGACGAGCAAGCACACGCCGCGCTTCTGCGGACAGCTATCCAAGGCCATGTTCTTGCGCTTGGCCTTTTGCAGCTTGCGGCCACGACGAATAAGCTGGCTGGCTGTCGGCATCTGCCACCTCTTTGTCTGCAAGCGGCTGCGGCAGCACGCGCCTGCCCGCACCCGCCCATCGCCCTTACGGCTGTCCGGTCAGGGCCCGCTGGACGGCCTGGGTGATCTCCGCTTCGGTCAATTCTTCGGCCGGCGGGCCGGCCAACTCCGCTAGCTCCACGAGCCTCTTGATCTTCATGTCCAGGTAGGGCTTGAAGCTCGTCCCGGCCGGGATCAGGTGTCCCAGGATGACGTTTTCCTTCAGCCCGCGAAGCTCGTCGATCTTGCCCGCCAAGGCCGCCTCGGTGAAGATCTTCGTGCTCTCCTGGAAGCTCGCGGCCGACAGGAAGCTCTCGGACTGCAGGCTCGCCTTGGTCACCCCCAGCAGGAGCGTCTTGGCGGTGGCCGGTTTGGGCCGGCGGGTCTTGGCCGGCTCACCTCCGGCGGCCTCGGCCTCGGCGTTGGCCTGCTCGACCTTGGACTTCTCCACCACGTCGCCGACGGCCAGGGCTGCATCACCGCTATCGACAATCTTCAGCGACTCGGCAAGCCGCTTATTCTCGTCGCGGAAGCGGAACTTGTCAATCACATCTCCTTGCAGCAGGCCGCTGTCACCGGTCGTCTCGACCTTCACCTTCCGCAGCATCTGCATGATGATGACTTCCACGTGCTTGTCGTTGATGCTCTGGCCGACACCGCGGTACACGCCCAACACCTCGGTCAGCAGGTATTGCTGGAGGGCCTCCTCACCGCGGATGCTCACGATGTCATGCGGCACCAGCGGGCCCTCGGTCAGCGGGTCGCCGGCCTCGACGTAATCCCCGGTGTGCACCAGCAGGTGGCGGTCGTGCGGCACGTGGTGCTCGCGTTCCATGCTCGACTCGCTGCGGACGATGATCGTCATCTTGCCGCGGCGCTTGTCGGTCCGCAGTTCCACCCGCCCGGAGATCTCCGCCATGGCCGCGGGCTCCTTGGGGTTGCGGGCCTCGAACAGCTCCGTCACGCGGGGCAGGCCCCCGGTGATGTCCTGCGTGCCGACCACCTCCCGAGGCTGGCGGGCCAGCAGATCACCCGGCAGGGCGGTTTGGCCCTCGTCGACCTCGATGCGGGCCTTGGCCGGCAGGTAGTGGAAGTCCAGAATCTTTCCGGCCTTGTCCTCGATGACGATCCGCGGGTGCATCTCACCCTTGTGCTCGATGACCACGTAGCGCCGGGCAGAAGCGCCGCGGGCACGCTCGGCCTCGACGCGGACGGTCTCGCCTTCCTCGACGTCCTGGAAGCGCACGATGCCGGATGCCTCAGCCAGGATCGGCACGCGGTGCGGGTCCCAGCCCACCAGCCTCACGCCGGGGCGAACCTTGGCACCATCCGGCACGAGGATGTTGGCCCCGTAGGGAACCTTGTACTTCTCCAGCTCGCGGTGCTTCTCGTCGAGGATCACCAGTTCGCCGTTGCGCTTCAGCACCAGGACCTGCTTTTCCTTGCCGGTCTTGACCTCGACGGCGTTGAGGTTGCGGTACTGCACCGTGCCGGCGACGGTCGCGA
This sequence comes from Phycisphaerae bacterium, assembly GCA_022866005.1. GTDB lineage: Bacteria > Planctomycetota > Phycisphaerae > SM23-33 > SM23-33 > JALHTV01. Next base: position 1,181 of record JALHTV010000161.1, on the reverse strand, counting down.
CGATCTCCGACTCCGCCACCGTTCGCGTAGCCACGCCACCGGTGTGGAACGTCTGCATGGTCAACTGCGTGCCCGGCTCCCCGATCGACTGGGCCGCGATGATCCCAACCGCCAGCCCCTCCTCCACCAGCTTGCCGGTGGACAGGTCCACGCCGTAGCACTTGGCGCACACGCCCACGGGGCTCTCGCAGGTCAGCGGGCTGCGCACGCGGATCGTCTCCATGCCCAGCTCCTCGATCTGCCGGGCCACGGCGTCGGTGATGATCTCGTTCTCTTTGACGATCACCTCGTCGTTAATGGGGTTGACGATGTTCTCACGGGCGACGCGCGCGACGATGACCTCGCGCAGGGGCACGTCCACCTCCTCCCCCTTGTACGTGGCGGATTTGGGAATGCCCTTCAGTGTGCCGCAGTCCAGGCAGTTGACGATGACGTTCTGGGCGACGTCCGCCAGCTTGCGGGTGAGGTAGCCCGAGTCGGCCGTCTTGAGCGCCGTGTCGGCCAGGCCCTTGCGGGCACCGTGCGTGGAGCCGAAATACTCCAGCACCGTCAGCCCTTCGCGGAAGTTGGCCTTGATGGGCGTCTCGATGATCTCACCTGACGGCTTGACCATCAACCCGCGCATGCCGGCCAGCTGGCGAATCTGGTCGATGTTGCCGCGGGCGTTGGAATGGAACATCATCCAGAGGGGGTTCAGGTAGTTGGGGTCGTCTGCCCGGCGGTCGTGCTCCAGGGCGGTCAGCAGCTCGTTGGTGACCTCCTGGCGGGTGTGGATCCAGACGTCCACGATCTGGTTGTACCGTTCCCCCTCGGTGATGGCGTCGACCTGGAAATCGCTTTCGATGCTGTCCACGCGGGCCTGGGCCTCGGCGAGGATCTGGGCCTTGCGCTCGGGAATCTTGGCGTCGCGAATGCCGAACGACAGCCCCGCCAGCGTCGAGCAGCGGAAACCGAGTTCCTTCATGCGGTCCAGCAGGTCCAGCGTGGCGGCCCTCCCCAGCGTGCGGAAGCAGTCGCTGATCACCGAGCTGGCGCCCTTCTGCCCGAGCGGGTAGTTGTAGTAGTCCATCCCCACCGGCAGGATGTCATTGAACAGGCACCGCCCGGCCGTGGTGACGATGCGCCCGTGTTGGGGCTTGTAGCGGCGGTCCTCCTCGATCACGGTGACGTCCTCGCCCAGG
>JALHTV010000160.1 GCA_022866005.1 Phycisphaerae bacterium | reverse complement strand
GTACGTTCAGGCCGGGGCGATTGACGTTCAGGGCATCCGCTCGGAGACAGTCCTCCAGACGGCGTTCCACGGTGAGGATTACTTCCTGTCCATGTATGAGGCCGGTTTCAAGACCAAGATTCGCGGCAAGGAAGGGAACTATCGGTTCACGCTGTTCCATGACCCCACCCGCCTGAGCCGGCACGACCGCGGCGGGACCGAGAACGACAACCTGGCCTTCGGTGTGAGCTTCGACCAGATGATCACCGACAAGATCGGTGCGTTTTTCCGCTATGGCGTGACCTACGGTGACGTCCGCACGTTCGGCAACACCTGGAGCCTGGGCGGCACGGCCAAGGGCCTGCTGCCCATGCGCCCCAAGGACGTTCTGGGCGTCGGGTTCTGCCAGGGCATCACCGACGGTTCCTACCGCGATCGCTACAACGCCTCCTCCTCGGAGTCGATCTTCGAGGCCTACTACAAGATCCAAGTCACCGACTGGTGCTGGATCTACCCCGACGTGGAGGTCGTGCTGAACCCCGGAGCCAACTCGCACAACGATGTGTCTGTTGTCGCCGGACTACGCGTGAAGCTGGAGTTCTGATGTGCTGGGAAGTGCGACCGGCCAAGGCGTCGCCTCCCGGCCAGGTGTGAAAGGGATCGAAACCATGCAGTCGAATCGAGAAACCGTCGGCAAGCTGATTCTGACGGCCGTGCTGCTCGCCATCGTGGCCGCGGCCTTCCTGGTCGTGCAGCGGTACGGGGTGACGCCCGCCCCCATCGCGGCCGCCCACCCAAAACCCGCTCCGACCACCCGCCCCGTGACGGCACCCCGGGCGTTCAAGGTGCTGCACATCATGAGTTATCACACTCCGTGGGAGTGGACCGAGAACCAGTTCAGTGGGTTCAAGGACGCCTTGCACGGCCTGAACGTGGAGTACAAGGTCTACGAGATGGACGCCAAGCGGCAAAGCTCTAAGGAGCATCTCCAGCAGGCCAGTGATGAGGCTCGGCAACTCATCGAGGAATGGAAGCCCGACCTGGTGTACACCAGCGACGACGCGGCGCAGCAGTACGTCGCCATCCACTACAAGAACAGCAGCATTCCATTCGTATTCTCCGCAGTGAACGCCTCGCCCGAAGACTACGGCTACGTCGGCACCAAGAACATGACAGGCGTTCTTGAGCGGGAGCACATTGTCCAGACGATCCGACTGTTGAGGCAGCTTGTGCCGAATGTGCGGAGGATCGCCATCATTTCCGATCCCGCGCCGATGTGGCGACCGGTTGCCCAGCGCATCAACCAGCGCATCAAGGAGGGCGAGGAACTCGCAGACATCAGCGTAGTCGCCGACGACGTCGTCGAGACGTTCGAGGACTGGCAGCGCACCATCATGAGCTATCAGGACAAGGCCGATGCCATCGCGATCCTGGGTGCATTCAACATCCGCGGCCCCGACGGGAAGAACCTCACCTACGAGGAGCTCGGTCGCTGGACGGCCGAGAACAGCAACGTACCGGAGTTCTCCTTCTGGGCCGATCGCGTGAGCAAGGGTGGCGGGCTGTGCGCGGTGGCTGTCTCGGGGTTCGCCCAGGGGCAGGAGGCCGGCAAGATCGCGCGGGCTATCCTGGTGAACGGCAAGAGTCCCTCCAGCATTCCGATGACAGCGACCCTCAAGGGCGAACCCGTCATCAGCCTGCCTCGGGCCCAAAGGCTGGGGCTGTCCCCTTCCAGTGATGTACTCCTCAGCGCCAAGGTGTTCGCGAAGTACGGATGGGAGGAATGACCGCGATGCCGACACACGCGAAGACGTCCGCAAGACGCTCAGGAACCCGCACAACGACGTCTCCGTCATCGCCGGACTATGCGTGAAGCTGGAGTTCTGATGTGCTGGGAAGCGGGGCCCGCCAAGGCGTCGCCTCCCGGCCAAGTGTGAAAGGGATCGAAACCATGCAGTCGAATCGAGAAACCATCGGCAAGCTAGTTCTGACGGCCGTGCTCATCGCCATCGTGGCCGCGGCCTTCCTGGTCGTGCAGCGGTATGGGGGTACGCCCACCCCCATCGCGGCCGCCCACCCAAAACCCGCTCCGACCACCCGCCCCGTGACGGCACCCCGGGCGTTCAAGGTGCTGCACGTCATGAGCTTCCATACTCCCTGGGAATGGACCGAGAGCCAGCTCAAGGGCTTCAAGGACCCCCTGAGCGACCTGAACGTGGAGTACAAGGTCTACGAGATGGACGCCAAGCGGCAAAGTTCTAAGGAGCATCTCCAGCAGGCCGGTGAGGAAGCCCGGCAGCTCATAGACCAATGGAAGCCGGACCTGGTCTTCGCCGACGACGACCCGGCCCAGCAGAACGTGGGGGTCTACTACGTCAACCAGAACCTCCCATGGGTGTTCTGCGGCGTCAACGCCGACCCCCAGGACTATGGCTACGTCGGCGCCAGGAGCGTCACCGGTGTGCTGGAGCGCGAGCACTTCCTGGAAACCGTGCGGCTGCTGAAGCAGATCGTCCCGACCGTGCACCGGATTGCGATCATCACCGACACCGCCCCCATGTGGCAGCGCGTCATCAACCGCATAAAGGCCAGCCAGGGCGAGGTGCCCGGTGTGGAGGTGGTCAGTTACGACGTCGTGAACACGTTCGAGGACTACAAGCGCCTGGTCAAGAGCTACGAGGGCCAGGTCGACGCCCTGGGCTTCCTGGGAATCTTTGAGTTCAAGGGCGAGGATGGCAAGAACGTGCCCTACCAGGACGTCTGCCGCTGGACGGCCGAGAACAGCACCCTGCCGGACTTCTCGTTCTGGGTGGACCGTGTGGACTACGGCACGCTGTGCGCGGTGACGGTCTCAGCAGTCAACCAGGGCCAGGAAGCCGGAAAGATCGCCCGAGAGATCCTGCTGAACAAGCGAGAGCCGTCTACCTTCCCGATGCTGCCGACCGTGAAGGGGGAGCCGGTCATCAATCTCGCTCGGGCGCGCCAACTCGGCCCCGTCCCCAGTTCTGAGGTCCTGCTGACCGCGCGAGTGTTCACGGACTACAAGTGGAATAGGTAATTGTGCTGGGAGTCCGCGGAAAAATCCTGGGGACTTCGGTCTTTGCCGTCGTCATCGGAATCGCCGCTGCGGCCTTCCTGACCGGCAAGATGTTCGAGGCCGAGTACACCAAGAGCCTGCGCTCGGAGGTATCGGTCATTGCGCGGAACCTCCGTACCCAGCTGGACCGCATTCGCAGCCTGGGGCTGGACGTCGACGAGATCCGGGGCTTTGAGCAGCAGTGCCAGGACCTGATCCTAGAGCACCCCAACCTCGCCTATGCCCTGGTCACCCACGGCGACGGCACTGTGCTGTTCCACAACGATCCGGCCAAACAGGGCAAGGTCCTGAGGCAGTTATCGTGGCTGGCGTCGGCCCCCGGGGAGCAAGAGTCCATTCACCTGTCGAAGGACGAGCAGGGTGAGGAGTTCTGCGATGTGGCCGTCCCCTCCCAGCCCGATGACCACGGCAACGTGTTCATCGTGGTGGGTTTCCCCTCGCGGCTCATCACCGACAAGGTGCGCGAGCTCATCATCAAGTCGGTGCTGTTTGGCGGCGTCTCCCTTGTGCTGGCCGCCGTCCTGCTGCTGGTCACCATTTCGGCCTCGGTAACCCAGCCCCTGGCAAAACTGGTAGGCACGATCCGGGAGATCCGTTCCAGCGGCAATCTCAGCCAACATGTGGACGTGGCTTCCAAAGATGAGTTCGGGGCGCTGGCGACCAGCTTCAACGAGATGGTCACCTCGCTCCGCAAGGCACGCGACGAACTGGAAGACCGGGTGGCCGAGCGGACCGAGGAGCTGAGCAAGGCCAACCAGGAGCTGCGGCAGGAAATCGCCGAGCGCACCCGCGCCGAGCAGGCCTTGCGGGAGAGCGAAGAGCGCTTCCGCATCATCGTCGAGAGAACGGGGCAGGTCGTCTACGACTACGACATTGCGACCGGACGCATCCAGTGGGCCGGGGCCATCCAAGAGGTGACGGGCTACAGCCCGGAGGAATTCGCCCAGGTCGACATCAAGGGGTGGGAGGCCTTCATCCACCCGGAGGATCGGCCCGGTGCCATGCAGTCGCTGGAGCAGGGACTGCGCCACGGAGGGAACCTCCTCCTGCCTTACCGCTTCCGGCGCAAGGACGGGGGCTACCTGCATATGGAGGACAGTGCTGTCATCCTGAGAACGTCCCAGGGCGAAGCCGTCCGGCTGCTGGGCACGATGAAGGACATCACCCTGCGCAAGATGGCGGAAGACGAGCTGAAGCACTCCCACGAATTGCTGGAGCAGCGCGTGCAGGAGCGCACGCTGGAGCTGGTGCGGGCCAACGAGCAGATCCGCCAGGCCCAGACCGACCTGGTCCAGGCCGAGAAGATGAGCATGTTGGGTCAGTTGGTCGCCGGGGTGGCCCACGAGATCAACACCCCCACGGGTGCGATCATGAACGTGGCCACCGATGCGGCCGGGCACCTGCGGGAACTCGCGGCCGCCGCGGGGAACCTCAGCCGGCTGGACAAGGAGGTCCGCCGCTGGTTGGTGGAGCAGGTCCCTGAGATCCTGGCCCACGGGGCCGCCTATGCGGAGGTCACAGACCGCCAGGTCCGCCGGCAACTGGAAGCGGACCTCCAACGCCAAGGGATCACCGACCCCCGGCGTGTCGCGGAGGTCTTGATCGACTGCGGCCTGACGAGCTCGGACGCCCGCGCCGTCCAATGCCTGTCCCAGGAGGCGGGGCTGACGTTCCTTGAGCACCTGGTGGCCCTGAGGGCCGGCTCGGAGATCACCCGCATCAGCGTCCAGAAGATCGCCAAGATCGTCAAAGCCCTGCGGTACTACAGCCGCAGCGGGGAGGGCGAGCTGTTCGACATCAACGTCAACGAGAGCCTCGACAACACTCTGGTCATCCTCCAGAACCGCATCAAACACGTCACGAATATCGAGCGATGCTACGCCGAAGGCCCCGTACCCGTGCGCTGCGGGGGCGACATCTCGCAGGTCTGGACGAATATCCTGTGCAACGCCTGCGACGCCATCGAGGAGATCGACAGCAAGAACCGGGGGCAGATCCGGATCACCACCAGCCGCAGGGATCAGCAGGCCGTGGTCGAGGTGTTCAACACCGGCCAGCCCATCCCCCCCGACACCATGCCGAGGATCTTTGACCCGTTCTTCACCACCAAGCCCATCGGCAAGGGCACAGGGTTGGGGCTGAGCATCTGCACGGGAATCCTGCGCAAGTACCAAGGGACGATCACGGCCCGAAATGACACCGACGGGGTGACTCTTGAGGTCACACTCCCCCTGAGCCAGACCGAGACGCCCCATGCGGAGAACCCCTCCCCCGACGCCGAAGCCGTCGCCCAAGGGACAAGCTGATTTGTATGACGGAACTGCTTAACAAGCTCCGTGTCGCCATTGCCGCCATGGGTGGGATCGATCTCAGCGGCCTGATCGAGGCCGCGACCGCCGAGGGGTGGGACGTCCTCCGCACCGACGACGTGGCCCGCCTGGCCACCCTGGCCGAGGAGGGGCAGTGCGACGCGGCCCTGGTGGCTGCCGAGACACCCGCGGAGCTGCCCCGGGCGGCGGTCCAGGACCTGCTGGGGCTGGTCCAGGACGTGGTGGTCATGTTCCTGGTGCCCGGCGGCGACGGCGGCACCTACCCGGCGATCCTCGGCGCGACCTCCGACCAGGTCTGGGACCTGCAGGGTCCGCCCCAGGAGCTGCTGGCAGCCATCTGGAAGGAAGTCGAGCGCACCTGGGACAACCGGCCGGAATATAGCGTCCTGTGCGTGGATGATGATTTGGAGTTCCTAGCCTCCCTGCGGCGTCTGCTCGTGCCCGCCGCCCAACATCCTTTCCGCCAGTTCACCCTGGACTTCCACGTCACCTCCAGCCCCATGGAGGCCCTGGCGTCCGCGGGGCAAATGGCCAGCCCCCTGGCCGTGGTCGTCTGCGACCAGGTCATGCCTCAAATGCAGGGCATGGATCTCCTGCACCGGTTGAAAGAGACCCACCCCGCCGCCAAACGAGTGCTCCTGACGGGATACGCCGGGATCGAATCAGCCATTCGGGCCGTCAACGAGCAACTGTTGGACAAGTACCTCACCAAGCCGGTGGAAAACCCCACGGAGTTCGTGGCCGTCATCAAGGATTTGGCCCACCAATACCATCTCCGGTCCTTGGCGGCTCAGCACCGCCGGAGGGTGATGGCCCAGTTTGAGTACATCCAGGCCATGACGGGCGCGGAGAACCTGGAAGCGGCCCTGGACACGACCACCGGCTTTCTGGTCCGACAGCTCACCGCACCCTGGTCGGCCCTGTTCCTCTACGAAGAGGGCCGGTTCGTCCTCCGTGCCAAGTCTGGGCATCCTCCGCAGCCCCCCGCGGCGATGACTCGGGCCTGGAGGGACTACGTCCGCAATTGCCAAGCGTTTCAGCGGCGCTTACCCGAGGCCATCTTGGCCTGGGGGGCCAGCGACATGGACCTCGACAACGTGCCCACCGTGCCTGCGGCTGCGGTGGTCCCGTTGACCGTGCGGCATGACCTCCTCGGGTCCGTGCTGGTGGGCACGAGCCCGGGCGCCCAGCCCATGGGCCGAGACGATTTCCTCCTGACCACCTTCGTCACCGACATCGCCGCGACCACGGTCGCGCGGTTCCAGGACCGCGAAGCCCTGGAGAGCACCTACGTCGGCACGATGGCCAGTCTGATGGACATCGTCGAGGCCAAAGACTCCTACACGCGAGGGCATACCGACCGCGTGGTCACCCTGGCCCTGGGGCTGGCGCGGGCGGCCGGGATCGCGGAAGAGCGCCTCAAAGACCTCCGCTACGCTGCGGCCCTGCACGATCTGGGGAAGCTGGCCGTGCCCGAGACCGTCCTCCAGAAACCCGGACGCCTGAACTCCAGAGAGCGGGCCATCATCATGGAACACCCCTTGCGGGCGGATGCCATCCTCAAGCATCTTCGGTTCCTCGATGCCGCGCGCCTCATGATCCGCAGCCACCACGAACGGTTTGACGGCACGGGCTATCCCTCCGGCATGGCCGGAGAGGAAATCCCCCTGGGGGCGCGCGTGCTGGCCATCGTAGACGCCTACGACGCGATGACATCCAACAGGCCCTACCGAAGGGCCATGACGCCCGAGCAGGCCCTGGCCGAGATCCGCGCCTGCGCGGGCACGCAGTTCGACCCGGCCCTTGCGAGCCTGTTCGTAGAGATGATGCAGGCCGGAGAGTTACTCCAGCATACCTTAGCACAAGGCAGCCCATCGGAATCCGCGGAGGTCTAGCCATCATGAAACGGTATCTGACGATCTGCATCGACGACGATGAGGAGTTCCTGGTCTCGCTGCGGCGAGCGCTGCCGGGCAAAGTCTCGCCCCTGTGCCGCGAGTTCGCCTGCGAGTTTGAGTTCGTCACGTCGGCCGACGAGCTGCGGCAGCTGCTGGCCGGGGCGGCCGGGGACGGCGTGGCCCCCGCCATGATCATCTCCGACCAACTGATGCCCGGCATCAGCGGCTTGGAGCTGATCGAGCAGGTCAAGAAGGACTACCCCGACCTGGTGTGCGTGCTGCTCACCGGCCACGGCGGCCTAGACTCGGCCAAGCAGGCGATCAACCGGCGGCTGCTGGACCAGTACGTCAGCAAGCCCGTCGAGGACATGCACGAGTTCGCGTCCTCGATGGCCAACCTACTCAAGCGGCATCACCTCCAGCTGGAGGAGCGCCAGAGGACCGAGCAACTGGCCGAGACCGTGGAGAAACTGCGCCTCTCCAACGAGCAGATCCGCGCGATGCACTCCGCGGCGGAGCAGATCGCGATGCTCAGCAAGGGGCTCAAGTGCGTCGACCTGGACGAGGTGATCCAACTCGTCACCCACGAGGTACCCAAGGTCTTCGGAGCGGAGTTCGGCGTGCTGTGTCTGCGCGGGCCCCAGATGGAGTCCCAGGAGCCCTCCCCCACGATCTCCAAGTTCCATTGCCCTGCCACCGAGCAGTTCCTGATCTCGCGAGCCGAGGGCGACCTGGCGCAACAGGATTCGCCCATCATCGCCGAACGCGTGCCGGCCCCTTGCCAGGCCCTGGGGGGGCGGGCGCCAAACGTGGTCGTCCCCCTGCGGGTCGGCGGGTTCGACGGCAGTGACGACAAGCAGAGGTGGGCCTACATGTGCATGTGCTGCACGACGGAAGCCTCCCCCATGGCATCGCGCGACGTGCTCCGCTACAAGGCAGGGCTGATCCAGGAGGTCCTCGGCGCCAACCTCACCAACGCGGTGCTGTACAAGATCGCCCGCCTCCAAGGCGAGGTGGATTCGCTCACCGGCGCCTGCACCCGCCGCGTCCTGGAGGACAAGCTCCAGGCAGAGTTCGAGCGCGCGGTACGGTACGGGCACCCGTTCTGCCTGGTGGTCGTGGACATCGACGAGTTCAAGAAGATCAACGACCAGTTCGGCCATGCCGCCGGTGACCGGGCTCTACGCGACCTGGCCGACACGATGCGCCAGCACAGCCGCGTGACCGACACCCTCGGGCGCTACGGCGGCGACGAGTTCGTCTGGCTGTTGCCGGAGACAGGCGCCGAGGCCGCCGTGGCCGGAGTGAGCCGACTGCGGCAACACATCCAATCGCAGCCCGCGGACGGTCGGCCCCCCATCACGGTCAGTTGTGGCGTCGCGGAGTGGAGCGGCTCGGCCAAGGACAGCGCCACCGAGGTGCTCCGCCGCGCCGACGCGGCCATGTACGAGGCCAAGCGCTCCGGACGCAACCGCGTGGAGGTCTACGGCAAGCAGCCCATCTGCTCCTAGAACAACCCCCTGCGCATCTCTAAAGCGCGGCCGGGCCCTGCCCTACCGCGCTTCTGTTTCCACTCGAAGGTCTCACAGGCAGCGAGTCTCCAGGAGCCCGTACCCAGGAAGAGCGCCTGCTCGCCCTGGGTACCGGGTACGGGCTGCTTTGCGGGAGGATTGTCCCGAAGGGTTTACCTGGGCTCCTCTACCCGCCCAGCTTCTGTTGGAGCAGTCGCTGGACGTCGGCTGGAGCGGCCGCCCCGCCGGACATCTGCATCACCTGGCCCATCAGGAACCCGAAGGCCTTTTTCTGCTTCTTGCCGCCCTCTTTGACGTCCGCCACCGCTTGGGGGTTGGTGGCGATGGCCGCCTCGACCCACTGCTCGATGGCGGAGGTGTCGCGGACGGTCAGCAGGCCCTGCTCCTGGGCGATTGCCGAGGGGGATTGATGAGTCTGGACCGTCAGGTCGAACACCTTGGCCGCGGCCGTGGCATTGATCCGTCCGTCGGAGAGCATCTTTGCCAGCTCCGCCAGGGCCTCGACCGTGATGCCCACCTCGGCGATGGTGCAGTCCCGCTCGTTGGCGAGGGCCGCCCCGCGCGACAGCAGCAGGTTCACGCACCGCCTCGCCTCGGCCCCGGCGGCGACGGCGGAGTCCAGAAGCTCACCCGTCGGCGCGTCCTGGGTGAGGGCGTCGGCCTCCTTGAACGTCAGGCCGTACTCGGCCATGTATCGGGCGCGGCGGGCCAGGGGCAGCTCCCCAATCGTCGCGCGGGTTGCGGCCTGCCAGGCCTGGTCCACCTCCACCGGCACCAGGTCCGGCTCGGGGAAGTACCGATAGTCGTGGGCCTCCTCCTTCTCGCGTTGGAAGACCGTCACCCCGCGCGCGTCATCGAAGCCGCGGTTCTGCTTGCCGAGCTTGTCCATCGTGTAGCCGTCCGGATCGGCCCGCCAGGCCTCCAGCTGGCGCTGGATCTCGTAGGCCACGGTCCGCTCCATCGCGCGGAAGCTGTTGAGGTTCTTGACCTCCACGATGGGCGTCTGGACCGTCCGGCCGTCTTGGGCGGTGATGTGCAGGTTGATGTTCGGCTCGAAGCGCATGTGCCCCATCTGCATATTGGCTTCGCTGGCGCCCAGCCAGCGGACCAGCCGCTGCATGGAGCGGGCGTAGGCCATGACCTCCTCCATCGTGTTCATGTCCGGCTCCGAAACGATCTCCAGCAGCGGCACGCCCGCGCGGTTAAGGTCCACGCTGGTGTGGTGCGGGTGGTCGTGGATACTCTTGCCGGCGTCCTCTTCCAGGTGGGCCCGGCGGATGCGGACCTTCTTGCTCTTGGCCGCCCCCTCGGCCAGGGGGATCTCCAGATACCCGTTGACGGTCAGCGGCAGGTCGTACTGGCTGATCTGGTAGTTCTTGGGCAGGTCGGGGTAGTAGTAGCTCTTGCGGTCCCACTTGGTGAGGGGCGGTACCGTGCAGTTCAGCGCCAACCCCACCTTCATCGCCAGGTCCACGGCCTTGCGGTTCATCACCGGGAGCACCCCGGGCATGCCGATGCACACGGGGCAGACGTTCGTGTTGGGCGGGTCACCGAAGCGGTTGCGGCAGCGACAGAACATCTTGGTCTGGGTCGCCAGCTCCACGTGAATCTCCAAGCCCACCACCGGCAGCACGTTTGCAGCAGTCGCGTTCATCACCTTACCTTCCCGATTCACCGTGGGTGCGCACCTCGCTTGGCATCATGTCTCGCCTCAACTCTTGCCGCGCGATAGGACGCTGTGCAGCTCCTTGAAGCGCCAGTTGATTGCGTGCAGTGTCAGTCCCAGGAAGGCAAACGAGGCCGACAGCAGCACCAGCCCCGTGGCCAGGATCGCCAACGGCACGTGGCGGACGTAGTGCTGCGGTTCCCTGAAGTAATCGACGATCGGCGGGAGCCCCGCCAGGATGCCCGCCGCCAGCAGCACCAGCGCAATGCCGCCGAAGAACGTCAAGGGCTTCAGCGCCCGAAACAGGCTGAAGATCTTCCACAGCACCCGCGCCCCGTCGCGGAAGGTCCGCAGCTTGCTCCGCCCCCCCTCCGGGCGGGCGCGGTACGGCACGGGCACCTCCACCACCATCAGCCGGTGATACAGGGCCTGGACGGTCAGCTCCGTCTCGATCTCAAACCCGGCTGAGACCACCGGCACCGTGCAGGCAAAGCGGCGGTTGAACGCGCGATAGCCCGACAGGATGTCGGTGAACTTCGAATGGAAGATCATGTTGATGAGCCGGCGGACCAGGCTGTTGCCGGCCACGTGCATCGCACGGAAGGCCTGCTGGCTGCCCTCGGCCCGCCGCGCGCCCACGGCCATGTCCGCGGAGCCGTTCCTCACCGGGTCCAGCAGCTCGTGCACGCACTCGGCGGGATAGGTGTCGTCCCCGTCGACCATGACGTAGAGGTCGGCCTGGACCTTGTCGAACATCGCCTCGACGACGAACCCCTTGCCCTGGCGCGGCTCGCGGTAGACCCGCACGCCCCGAGCCGCGGCGATCTCGGCCGTGCGGTCGGTGGAGTTGTTGTCGAAGACGACAAGGCTCGCCTCGGGCAGTTGCGCCCGGAAATCGTCGATCACCTTGCCGATGGCCGCCTCTTCATCGTGGCAGGGGATCAGCACCGCGATGGTCGGATTCGCCTCGGTCATGGCGCGTATCCTACCGGCCAGGCGCGCCCACGCCAAGGCCCGCCCCCGTCCTACTTGTTGTGGGCGAAATACTCGCGGACCAGCGCTTCCATGAGCTTGCCGCGCTGATCGTACAGCCGGCGGAGCTTGCGCCGCCGATGCGTGGCCAGGGCGTAGTGCGTCAGGATCGGCAGCGCCAGCGTCGTGTCGGTGTAGCAGACCACCGCGTCGGGCAGGCGGCTGGGGTCCACCTTGCCCCAGCTCACCGCCTCGTGCGGCGTGGCGCCCGATAGGCCGCCGGTGTCGGGGCGGGCGTCGGTGACCTGGAAGAAGTAGTCGTGCCCGACCTCCTTGATCCGCAGGATCTCCTGGATCTGCGGCTCGGTCTGGAGCAGGAAGTTCTTGGGGCTGCCGCCGCCCATGAGCACCGCGGCGCTCTTGCCGCCGCTGCGCTTGGCGGCCAGGACGAAGCTGGTGGTCTCGTTGACGTCGATGGAGGGGTTGATCCGCAGCTTGTTGCCCCGCAGCTCCACCCCGGCGACGTTCATGCCGATGGTCGAGTCTCCGGGGCTGGACGTATACACCGGCACGCCGCAGCGATAGGCCGCCGCCAGGATCGAGACGTCCTTCAGCTTGCTCTTGCGCTCCCACTGGTCGGCGTGCTTGCCCAGCAGGTAATGCAGCTCGGCCGTGCCCATCTCCTTCTGGAACTCCGGCTGCACCAGGATGCCCCGGATGATCTCGTCGGTGGCCATGAGGCAGTCGGTGTAGCCCAGCAGCACGTCGTAGATCCGCACCACGTCGTTGCGGCGCAGGTCGGCGTCGTCCACCAGGTGGCTGCCGACGTGCAGCGGCAGGTTGAAGGCAAAGTGCAGGTCGTGATACAGGTTCGCGCCGGTGGAGACGATCCAGTCGACGAACCCCACCTTAATCAGCGGCACGATGCACGAGCAGCCCAGCCCGGCGGGCGTCAGCGCCCCAGCCAGGCTCATCCCCACGGTCACGTCGGGTTTGAGCATCTTCTGCGTGAAGAGGTGCAGCCCCTCCCGCAGCCGCGCGGCGTTGTAGGCCAGGAACACGTCGTTCACCAGGTCGGCGAGCTTCTCCCTGCCCGTCACGCCGGCCGGAAGGATGCGCCTCCCGGAGAGGTACCGGTCCTTCTGCGGGCACTTCTTGGCCCGCAGCCAATCGGGGACTTCGCTGAGGTCGGTCCGCAGTCTGCCTTGCCGTTTCATGGCGCCACCTTCGTCCGTAGGAGACTAGGAATTCGACACAGAGGGCACAGAGGTCGCAGAGAAGATGAGAGAAGCCTTGTTGGTCATCAATTCGCCTCTGTCTCTCTGCACCTCTGTGTCGATCCTCGTTTCTTCTTCACTCTGTGTCTCTGTGTCGCTCCGCGTCTGGTCTTCCCTCTGTGTCTCTGTGTCGCTTGGTTCTGTGGTTCTACGGGACCATCACGACCTTGGCCGGCGGCACGCCGTTGAAGCACGTCGCCGTGGCCACGCTGTAGGCCCCGATGTTCTCGACGTAGACGATATCGCCCAGCTCCAGCTCCGGCAGGTCCTCACCGGTGGCGACGATGTCCAGGCTGTCGCAGGTGGGGCCCGCCAGCGTGGACAGTTGTCGCCTCCCCTTGCGGGTGACCTTGAACTGATACTTGGCGTGGTCGAAGATCTGCCCGCTGAGCGCGCCGTACACCCCGTCGTCCAGGTAGTACCAGTGCTTGTTCTCGCGGATGGCCTTGCCGATGACCCGCAGGATCAGCGTGGCCGCCGGGCCCACCAGGAACCGCCCCGGCTCAGCGATGACGCGAACGTTGGCGTCGAACAGCCGGTCGATCTCCTGGGCGATGGTCTGTGCCGCACCGTCGAAGGGGTCCTCCTCGTCGTCGAAGTGCCGGATGGGGAACCCCCCGCCGATGTCCAGGATCTCCAGGGGAAGCTGCTTCAGCCGCGAGTCGCGGATGATGATGGCGGCCATCTCCAGCGCCTGGAGGTAGTTCTCGATCCGCGTGCACTGGCTGCCCACGTGAAAGCTCACGCCCGCCGGGACCAACCCCATCTTGTGGGCCTTGATCAGCAGCGCCAGCGCGTCGGCCGGCTCCGTGCCGAACTTCAGGCTCAGCTCCACGATCGAGCCGACATTGGGCACCTTGATCCGCACGATCACGCGGCTGCCGGGGGCGCGGTCGGCGATCTTGTCCAGCTCGTACTCACTGTCGAAGGTCATCAAGTCCACCCCGAGCTTGCGGGCCTCGGCGATCGCGGCAACCGGCTTGATGGTGTTGGCGAAGATGCACCGGGCGGGCTTAGCCCCCGCCGCCAGGACCGCGCGCGCCTCGGCGACCGACGCCACGTCGAAGCACGCCCCAGCAGCCACAAACGTCTTGAGCACGTCCGGATGGGCGTTGGCCTTGACCGCGTAGAAGGGCTCCACCCGCAGCAGGGCCTGATGGAATCGCTCCAGTTGCCGCATCAACCCCGAGCGGCTGATGGCCACCAGCGGCGTGCCGTGCCGCCGGGCTAATCCCTTGAGTCGCCGCTCGCTGTTGTCGCTGACTCGCTTGACCATCGCCATCCCTGCCCCGCACCCTCTCCGCAGCCCGCCGGCTTGCCACGGCGTCGCGCTAGCGAGACGGGGCTTGCTCATCTTAGAAAAGCCCCGCCGGAAGGCAAGGGCTTCTCCCTATCGCGCCTCAACACCCCGGCCGCCCCTGGCTGCTTGCGTACGAGGGCGGGGCGGATTAGTCTGACGGCATGGCGAACGGAGGCTCCAGCAGCGACCCCGCCGCAGCCCCGATCGGCGTGTTCGATTCGGGGCTGGGCGGCCTGACGGTCGTGCGCCAGCTTTCCAGGGCGATGCCGGGAGAGGCCATCGTCTACCTGGGTGACACGGCCCGCGTGCCCTACGGCATCCGGTCGCTGGCGACCGTGCGGCAGTACGCCCTGGAGGACGCGGCCTTTCTGCTGCGATTCGCCCCCAAGCTCATCGTGGTCGCGTGCAACACGGCCTCGGCGGCGGCTGTGGAGGCGTTGGAGGCCTTCTGCCGCCCCGTGGACGTGGTGGACGTGATCCGTCCCAGCGCCGCAGCCGCCCTGGCCGCCAGCAAAGGCCCCATCGGCGTAATCGGCACCGAGGCGACCGTGGCCTCGGGGGCCTACGAGCGGGCCATCCACGCCATCGACCCCCGGCGGCGGGTGGTGGCCAAGGCCTGCCCGCTGCTGGTGCCCATCGTGGAGGAAGGGCGCGACGAGGCCGACCCCATCGTGCTCAGCGTCCTGAGCGACTACCTGCGCGAGCTTCAGCGCCTCCGGCCGGGGGCGATGATCCTGGGCTGCACGCACTATCCGCTGCTGGCGCGGGCGATCGGCAAGCTCATGGGCCCCGACGTGGCCCTGGTGGAATCGGGCGAATCAGTGGCCGCGGAGGTGCAGCGGCGGCTCCGCGCGGCCGGGCTGGAGAACCTCGGCAAGAGCGGCGGGACGCTGCGATGCTTCACCACGGACAACCCCCAGCGCTTCGCGCAGCTCAGCGAGCGGTTCGGCGGGCGGAAGATCGACGTCGTCGATCTGGTCGGCACCGACGAGTTGCGGAGCGCCATCGAGCCGGCCGACCGGGGATTCCCATGAGCGGCTGGGCAGCTATCGGTGCGGTGACGCTGCTGGTGCCGCTCCTGTGGGGCGGCGGATGCAGCCGCAGCGGGAAGGATTGGAACTTCAAGGAGATGTTCCCAAACCCGTCCGCCCCGCCCAAGGAGCTGGGGTGGATGGAAGACCCAGACCCCGACAAGCGGCGGGAGGCCATCGCGGT
>JALHTV010000159.1 GCA_022866005.1 Phycisphaerae bacterium | reverse complement strand
TGGTCGTCGATCTCCTGGACCAGGCCCGCTACGGACAAGGCTTCGCGCCCTCGTGCCATCACCTGCCCCTACTGTGCTGTTGCCTTACGTCGTCCTGAGGATGCCCAAACCCGGTGAAGCAGCGACGATACGTGTCGCGCGATGGCCGTTCCCAAGGGAGGGGGCACGGCATTCCCGATCTGCCGACCCACTTGGATCTTGGTTCCACAGAAGATGAACTGGTCATCGAAGCCTTGAAGCCTGGCTGCTTCCCGATGCGTGATAGGCCTGTTGGCTTCCGGGTGGAGATACCGCCCCTTCTCGGGCTTGTAGAACTCCGTGCGTATCGTCACAGACGGACGATCCCACCACAAGCGCCCGAACAGGTCCGTTCCTCCCTTAACCTTGCGCTTCCAGCATTCGGGCATGAGTTCGGAGGGGAGGTTCCAGCGGTTGCCTCCGGGGGGGATGCACGCATATCGTTTGAGGGATACCGGAGTGGGATTCCTGCCTATGTGCCAAGCGCGACCCGTGGGGTCGAACGGAAGATCCCCAATCGCGTCCCTTACGGTCATCCAGTCTTCTAGGCCCTCCGTGTGGAGCCCACGCTTGCGAGGATCAACGTGCGAGGGGGGAGGGATGCTCGGTGCCCCACCCCGAAGGCCTATCACTATTGCGCGTTTTCTGGTTTGGGGCACACCATAATCAGCCACGTTCAAGACCCACTGGTCGACCTGGAACCCCAACTTTTCGGCAGCCGATCGTATCTCCGCGTACTCCTGCGACTTGAGCAACGGGGGGACATTCTCCATGACGAAGGCCCAAGGGTTTGACTGCTCGAGAGCTCTCAGGAACTGCCGCCATAGCTGCCTGCGCGGATCGTAGGGTACTTTCTCCCCCAGATTGCTGAACCCCTGGCAGGGGGGACCGCCCGCAACCACGTCTGCTCCCGGAAACGCCTCGATCTCCTCAACCGCACACTGCGCGAGCCGCTCGGTCACGTTGGCTCGAAGAGACGCGCAGGCAGCGGGGTCCCATTCGATGGCCAGTACCGTCCGGAACCCTGCTTTCTTGAAACCAAGCGCCAACCCTCCACACCCGGCAAATAGCTCCAAGACTGTGGGCCCTGCCCCCTCGAGTTCTCGCTTTAGGACGTTACCCCAATCGTAGTCACGTCGTCCCGTAGCATGGAATGGGTACAACCGATAACCTCGCTCCCCGATCCGTTCCAGGGCCAGCACGTCTCCTGTGTGTATCCTGTGATGTTCGAAGAACTCCCGCACCCAGGAACGTCCGCGCAGCAATCGACGAGGTTTTCCCGTTGCCCCGTCAGAGGCGATGTCTGTCCTTACGGTCCTGTTCAACCCCTCAAGTTGGATGCTTATGGGTTTCCCGTTGCCTCCAGAGCGCCGGGACGACCCAATGCAGTCGTTAGGGAAGAAATCGTAGTGTCCTGTGATATAGATGTGGCTATTCCGCAGATTCCCCGCAGTCACCCGTATCAGCCTCTTCCTCTCCGCGACCGTCCCGCTCACAGGATAGCTCCTTCTTCCTACTCGGCGCCGGGAATTCTACCCTGTCACTCCGGCCGTGACAAGCATTGGGGTTTGCCTATACAGATGAGGGTACCGGGATGTCTCCGTCCCGGGCCTGGGCATTGTGGCGCGTTCCACCAGCAGTGGGGTTTCCCATCGAGGGGGCCGCCCGCTGCAGGGGAAGCTATTTGCTTGGCACGGGGGCGGGCTTGTTGGCCAGGTCGATTGCCAGGTGGATCGCGGCGATCATGCTGGAGGGGTCGGCCTTGTTCTTGCCGGCGATGTCGAAGGCCGTGCCATGGTCGGGGCTGGTGCGGACGATCGGCAGGCCCAGCGTGAGGTTCACCGCCTCGCGCCAGGCCAGCAGCTTGATGGGGATCAGCCCCTGGTCGTGGTACATGGCCACCACGCAGTCGAACTCACCCGCCAGCGCCTTCACGAACACCGTGTCAGCCGGGTAGGGCCCTGAGACGCGGATGCCCCCCTCGGCCGCCAGGATGATCGCGGGCGTGATGATGCGGTTCTCCTCGTCGCCGAATTGGCCGTCCTCCCCGGCGTGGGGGTTCAGCCCCGCGACGGCGATTCGCGGACGGGGCAGGTCGAACCACTGCCGCAGCGCCTGGTCGGCCAGGTCGATGGGGTGGAACACGCAGCCGATGGTCAGGCGGTTGCGGATCTCGAACAGCGCCTCGTGGATGGTGGCCAGGACCACCCGCAATTGCGGGGCGACCAACATCATGGCCACGTGCTTGACCTTGAACTTCTCAGCCAGCAGCTCGGTGTGGCCGGGGTACTTCGAGAAGCCCGCCTCCCGCCAGCTGGTCTTGGAGATCGGCGCGGTGACGATCGCGTCAATCAGCCGGGCCTGGGCAGCCGTGATCGCGTCCTGGCAGAAGGCCATCGACGCCTTGCCGCCGAACCGGCTGGGACCGCGCGGCAGCACGGCCGGCGGGGCCAGCTCGTCGTAGTCCAGCAGCACGATGTCGTGGGGGAGCGGGCGGAGATTCTCGTGGTGCTCGCGGCGGAAGGGCAGGTCGATCTCCAGGGCGTCGGCGGTGTAGGACAGTTGCTCGGCCAGGCCGAAGATGACGAACCGCCCCCGCTGGCGCAGCGACTCCTCGGCCAGGGCCTTGATGACGATCTCGGCCCCGATGCCGCAGGGGTCACCCATGGTGATGCCGATGGTCGGACGGGACGGTTCCATAGAAACTCAGAGGTGAGAGGTTAGAGGCAAGAATCGGCCGCACCGTCGGCCGTGCACGGAGACCGCTCTGGCCTCGTGATCACGCATATCCTAGTTCGCGCAGCTTCTCCACCGTCAGGCCGCCCTTGCCGGGGGCCGGCTCGCCGAGGCACTTGGCGACGTACTTGCCGATGAGGTCGGTCTCGACGTTGACCACGTCGCCGACGGCCAGGCTGCCCAATGTCGTAGCCGTCAGCGTCGTCGGGATCAACGCCACGGAGAACGCACCGCTCTGGACGCTCCTTACTGTCAGCGACACACCGTCCACGGCCACCGAGCCCCGCGGGACCATCGCATCGGTCAGCTCCACCGGGCAGGTGAACTCCACCCCCCAGTCCGCCCCGCGCTGGACCTGGCGGACGGTGGCGGTGCCGTCGACGTGGCCTTGGACCAGGTGGCCCTCCAGGCCGCGGTCGAGCCGCAGCGAGCGCTCCAGGTTCACCTTCGCCCCCGGCCGCAGCGAGCCGAGGTTGCTGCGGGAGGCAGTCGCGGGCACGATGTCGAACTCGGCGCTGGTGCCGTCCACGGCCGCGACCGTCAGGCACACCCCGGCCACGGCCACGCTGTCGCCCGTGGCCAGACTTTGGGCCAAGGGCCCCAGGTCGACGGTCAGCCGCCGGCCGGCGGGGTGCTGGCGGACCGCTCGAACCTGCCCGACATGTTGCACAATGCCCGTGAACATCGGTACTATCATGCTAGGCGATTGGCGGAGTGGCGCCAACGGGCAAACGCCCCGCGGCGCCGCATGTCGCCGTGACACGTAGTTGCCGGTGGGTGACCCATGGATTACCTCGAACAACTCGCCGCTCTGCGGCGGAATGTGCAGTCGGTCCTTCTGGGCAAGGAGGAGGTGGTGCGGCGCGTCTTGCTGGCGCTGCTGGCCCGCGGGCACGTGCTGCTGGAGGACGTGCCCGGGGTGGGCAAGACCATCCTCACCCGCGCCATCGCCCGCAGCATCGACTGCCAGTTCCACCGCATCCAGCTCACCCCCGACCTGCTGCCCAGCGACATCCTGGGCGTGAGCGTCTACGACGCCCAGAGCGGCCAGTTCACCTTCAAGCCCGGGCCGATCTTCGCCCAGATCGTCCTGGTGGACGAGATCAACCGCACCACCCCGCGCACCCAAAGCGCCCTGCTGGAGGCGATGAACGAGGCCCAGGTAACCGCCGACGGCCGGACCTACCCGCTGGGTCCGCCCTTCATGGTCCTGGCCACGCAGAACCCCTACGAGTTCGAGGGCACCTACTTCCTGCCCGAGAACCAGCTCGACCGGTTCATGCTGCGCGTGGCCATCGGCTATCCCGACCGGGCGACCGAGCGGGAAATCCTGCTCATCGATCCGGCGCGGACGCGCCTGACAACGCTTCAGCCGGTCATGACCGCCGCCGAACTGGTGGCCATCCAGGAGCGGGTGCCGGCGGTGCGGATGGACAGCGCGATCACCGAGTACATCCTGACCATCGCCGAGGCGACGCGGCGCAACGAGGAGCTGGCCATCGGCCTGTCACCGCGCGGCAGCCTGGCGCTGACTCAGGCGTCCAAGTCCTCCGCCCTGCTGGACGGACGCGACTACGTGGTGCCCGATGACGTGCGGACCCTGGCCACGTGCGTCTGCGCGCACCGCTTGATGACGCGGGCCCTCAGCCAGGACGCCTCCGCCGCCACCGCCGAGGCCGTCTTCAACCAGATCCTCAAGACGATCCCCGTTCCCAAGTAGACCCCAGGGCGCCTCATGGGCAGCCGACGACGTCAGTCCCGCAGCCGGGTCGTGCGGCTCCGGTTCACCGCGGCCGGATGGGCGTTCCTCATTGTGACGCTCGCGGTGGCGGCCGCGACCTTCAAGAGCCAGTCGGCGATCCTGTTCCTCATCGTCGGGGCCATGATCGGCGCGATGGGGGTCTCGGGCGTGATGGCCAGGCGGATGCTCCGGGGGGTGGACCTGGATCGCGAAATGCCGATCCAGGCCTGGCAGAGCGAGACGGTTCACCTGGGCTACTACCTTCGCAACACGCGCAAGCGGTCCTGCCTGGCGTTGGCCATGGAGGAATTGCCGGTCTCGGGCATCGAGAGGACCAGCGGCTTCTGCGCCCACCTGCCGCCGGGAGAGACGTTCCGCTCCGGGGCCCGCTTTGTGGCCCGCCGGCGGGGGAGGGTCACGCTGGCCGGTGTGCAGGTCGTCAGCCGGTTCCCCTTCGGGCTGGTCTCCGGACGACGGATCGTCCCTCGTCAGGCGTCCCTGGTGGTCTGGCCGGCGCGGGGGCGGCTCAAGGAGCGAATGCTTCACCAGGGGGCCGTGGAGGTCTCCACCGGTCCACCCACCCAGGCCACCGGCGGGCAGGACGAGTTCTTCGGACTGCGGGACTATCGCAGCGACGACAACCCCCGCTGGATCCACTGGCGGCGATCGGCTACCCGGTCGGTGCCGGTGGTCCGCGAGATGTGCCACCCCAAGCCGGAGATCCTGTACGTCATTCTGGACACGCGCCTCCCCGATGCCTCCGACTCGGCCTGGTCGCAGCGGGAGCGGATGATCCGCTTCACCGGGACGCTGATCGAGCACGCCCTGTCTCGCGGATACCAGGCGGGCTTGGCATTGGCTCAGGGGGGTCGGGCCCGCGCCTATCCGGCCGCGGCGGGCCGAGGGCAGCTGCATCTGTTGTTGACCGCCCTGGCCGACATCGACGACACGACGACCCTTCCCCTGGCGGCGACCGTTGCCGTCCTGCGGCGCTCCACCCTGATCGAGGCCCAAGTCGTCCTGGTTGCAGCTGCGGGGGGCGAGGCCGGGGTCCTGCGCCCGCTATGGGAGGTCTGCCGCAATCTGTCGGTGGTCACGACGGGTCGGCTGCCGGCGGTGTTCCAGGACGATCCGCTGGCGGCGGCCCAGGAGGCGATCTGATGCCGCTCCGCAGCTTCAGCGAGGCTGAGATCGCCCTGATGGCCCGGCGGCGCCTGGAGCGGCCGCTGCTGGCGACTTTGTGGCTGGGGACCTTGATGCTCGGCCTGGCCGAGGGCAATGCGTTCTACGCGATGGCGGGTACGTTCGCCGTGGCGGTGAACGTGCTCGCCGTGGAGCAGCGCCGCGAGGTGTACGTCCATCGCCTGTGGGTCAACATCGCGGTGATGGCCGCCCTGGCCGTCTTGCTGCTGGAGCTCCGCGCGCCGGACGTGTTCCTGCCGGGGGCGATGGCCCACTTCATGATTCTCATGCAGGTCTGCAAGCTCTTTGAGCGAAAGGCGAACCGCGACTACGTTCAGATGCTGGCCTTGAGCATCCTGACGGTGGTGGCCGCGGCGCTGTTCTCCCAGGCGCTGTGGTTCGTGCTGCTGCTGGTGGCGTACGCGGCGTTGGCGGCGTACTCGGCGATGATCATGACGATCAAGCGCGGGCTGGATTCCGCGGCCGAGGCGCGTCTCATGTGCGAGACCACACCGCTGAGCGCCAGCCGCGTGGCCTGGAACGTCATTCGCGACTGGCCGGGCGGCGCCGTAGCGCGAAAGCTGGTCGCCGTCCTGGCGGCGATGATCCTGACCGGGGTGGCCGTCTTCTTCATGGCCCCCCGGGAGGAGTTCGCCGGGCCTTCCCTGCTGGCCAAGTCCACGGCGATCAGCCGCGCGGAGTACGTCAGGGAACTGCGCCTGGGCCAGCCCAAGAAGGTGCGGCTTTCCGACAAGGTCGTGATGCGGGTGACTTGCGACGACGGGGCCGGGACGCTGACCGGCACGGAAGCCTATTTCCGCGGCAAGGTGATGGAGAGCTACAGCCAGTCCGGCTGGTACCACACGTCGGGGAGGCCCAGTTCAGTCCAGTCGCCCGGAGAGACTCTGCTGCCGGGCCCGGCCATGCGGCTGATGGTCATGATGGACCCGGGCTTGCTGCCGGACCTGTTCGCTCCCTACCCCGCACTGCAATGGGAGACGCGCGAGGGTCGGCTTCAGTTGGACAGCGATATGACGGCCGCTTTCCACCGCGGCGTCAATATCGACCGCCCGTTCCGGTATGAGGCCTGCGTGCTGCCCGATCCGCTGACCAAGGAGCAGCGGGCTTACCTGTCGGTGATCGATGCGCCCGAGGACAGTTACCCCCCGTCGAGCTCGGTGGAGGTCCCCCAGCGCGTGGCCGACCTGGCCCGGCAGTGGTGCGGCGACCTCTTGGTGGCCCGCTTGCTTGATCCGTCCGGCGGGGGCCGAATGGACCAAGCCATCGCGCAGCGGATCGCCAACCGGCTGCGGCAGGACTATCCCTACAGCCTGGACCTGTCCTCGGCCAATCCGGACCGCGACGCCGTGGAGGATTTCCTGTTCCACATGAAGCGGGGGCACTGCGAGTACTTCGCCTCAGCCCTGACGGTGATGTGCCGCCTGCTGGACGTCCCGGCCCGGTTGGTGACCGGTTTCCTGGTGCATGAGACCGACGGCTCGGTGGGCTATTACGTCGTCCGTGGGCGGGACGCGCACGCGTGGACGGAGGTCTACGTGACGGGGACGGGATGGGTCACCGTGGACGCCACCCCTCCCGGCCGGGAGGAGCTGGTGCGTCGAGGCTGGTGGCGGCGGCTGGATGACTTTCTCAGCCGGTTGAGCTTCCAGTGGTACAACAAGGTCGTCGGCTACGATGCGGTGGTGCAGCGCAGGGTGTGGGCGCAGTTCGTTGCGGCGCTGCGGCGGGGCTGGGATTCCCTGGGGGCCACCGCCGCGATGACGGGGCGCAGCTTCGCCAACCTGGTCGCCTATGGGTACATTGACTGGGCGATGGTGCGGGTGTCGATTGCCCTGGGCTTGATGGCGGCTGTGGTGGAAGTGTTGCTGGTGCTGCGCATCCGCCGGCGCCAGCGCCTTCGCTCCCAGGCGGCCGAGGCCCTCGCTGCCCAACCGTGGGGGGCCTTGGTGTTCATCCCGGCCCTGCTGGACCGCTTGGAGCGCCAGCGTCTTGGCCGACGGGCCGACCGCACCGCGATGGAGACCGCCCGCCAGGCCCAACGCCAGATGCGCCTCCCGATCGGTGAGCTTGAGGACCTGGTGGCCGTGTATTACCGTGCCCGCTGGGGAGGCCGGCGGCTGGCCGATGCGGAGGTCGCCGCCGCCCGGCGCCGCGCGGAGGCATTGAGCGACCTGACAAGCCACTCGCTGCGCAGCCGGGCGGGTGCCGTCATGAGGTGACCGATGCGCGCCGCGCTGGTGGGACCGACACAATCCGGCAAGAGCTCGCTGCTGGCGGCCGTAGCCCAGGCCGGCGGATCGCACCTGGACCTCCACCGGCCGGGCCAGCCCCATCTGGCCGTGGTCAAGGTCCCCGACGGCCGCCTGACCTGGCTGACGGAGCACTACAAGCCCCGCAAGTCCACCCCCGCGGAGCTGGAGCTGCTGGACGTGCCGGGCTTGGACCTCACGGACGAGGCCGGACGCACGCACGCCAAGAGCCATTGGCCGCCCCTGCGGACCAGCGACCTGCTGATCTTTGTCGTCCGCTCGTTCGCCGCCGAGAGCGTGGCGCCCTACCGCGGCCGGATCGACCCCCAGGCCGACCTGCGCGAGCTGCTGGCCGAGATGAACTTCGCAGACCTGGAACAGGCCACCACGCGGATCGAGCGGCTCCAGGCTGCCCTGCACAAGGGCGGGGCCAAGGAGAAGGACCAAGTCAAGGAGCTGGAGCTGATGCAGCGTCTCCGTCAGGCCTTGGAACAGGAGCGACCGGTCGCCCAGGCCGCCGCCTCCGCCGAGGAGGCCAAGCTGCTCCGCAGCTTCGCCTTCTTGTCGCCCAAGCCCGCCCTGGTGGTGCTGAACTGCTCCGAGGCCGACGTGGGCGCCGAAGGTCCCGCCGAGCTGTGCGGCCTGCCGTGCCTTCAGCTGTCAGCCGAGATCGAGGCGGAGCTGTCGCAACTGCCGCCCCAGGAGCGCGGGGAGTTCATGGCCGATCTGGGGCTGAAGGCCTTGGCCAGGGACCGACTGCTGCCGCTCTGCGTTCGACGGATGGAGAGGGTGACCTTCCTGACGGTCGTGGGGGAGGAATGTCGCGCCTGGACCGTCCCGGCCGGCACCGACGCGGTCACCGCGGCCGGGGCGATCCACAGCGACATTGCCCGGGGCTTCATCCGTGCCGAGACGGTCCCCTTCGAAGACCTGCGCGCCGCCGGTGACATGAAGGCTGCCCGGGCGGCGGGAGAGGTCCGCCTGGAGGGCAAGAATTACCTTATCCAGGATGGCGATGTGATTCACTTCCGTTTTAACGTGTGACCCTGGCCGGCCCACGCGCGGCAGAGTGCAGCGATCCATGACCCCCCAGACGGTCTCAAAACACCCCAAGCGGCGGCGGTGGCGGCGGGTGCTCCGGCGATGCCTGCTGCTGGTGGTGCTCGTGGCGGTGGGGGTCTATGTGACCCTGCCCTGGTGGGCGCCGAGGGACTACCTCCGCCGGCGCCTCACCGAGCGGCTGACCAGCCAACTGGGCCTGGGGGTGACCATCGGCGGCCTGTCGCTCGACTGGGCTGACGGGGTCAGCATACGCAATGTGACCATCGCCTCACCGGAGGGGTTCTCCCCGGCGCCGATGGTCCGGATCGATGGGATCACCGCGGACCTCTCGCCGATCACCTACCTGCTGACAGGTCGGCTTCACCGCCTGGAAGCCCACGGCCTGCACCTGCTGGCTGAGTCCGACGAGGCCGGCCGGCTGAACATCGCCTCGCTGGCGCCCTTGCTCGCGGAGCCGGTGGCGTCGCGCGTGGCCGTCCACGAGGCGTCAGCCACGTTCCAGACCTCCCGGCAGGAGGACCTCCTGAGTCTGGCGGTGTCTGAGTTGGACCTCCAGGTCTCCGCCAGCCGGCCGATGGTGCGGCTCACCATGTCGGCCGTCCTGGCCCAGGAGGACCACCCCGCGCCCATTCGTTTTCGCCTCAGCGAGGGTGACGGCCAAGAGACCGTGGCCGTGGCGACCCTGGAGTTCTCCAACCTGCGTCTGGACCGGCTGCCGCTACGCCATCTGCTGCCGGACCTGCCCCTGCGACGGTGCGGCGGCCAGGCGGAAGGCTGGGCCGAACTGCGGATCGACAACCAGGGCATGATCAACCGCTGCAACGCCGACGTCTCGGTGCGCGGGCTGGAGATCCAGCCGCTGGAAGGGCCGCCACTGCCGATGGTGGAGCAGGCCGGGGTGGGGCTGCGGGCCTCGGTGGACCCCATCGCCGGGCGCGTGTGGGTCCGCCGGCTGGACGTGCGTCTGCCCGGCGCGGAACTGACGGGGGACGGAGAGTTCACCACGGAACTGATGGCCGGGCGATGGGAGGCGATTCAGCGGCTCAATCTGAACGGCCGCCTTCAGCCGGCGGAGCTGGCGGCGCTGCTGACGGGATCGGGGGCGCTGCCGGCGGGTCTGGAAGTCGACGGGCCGGCGGACGTTCGCCTGGCCAGTCGGTTCGACGGCACACACCTGGACGTGCAGCTCTCTGCTGTCGGTGACGCCCTGGCCCTGCGGCGGCGCGGGCAGACCCTCAAGCCCCCGGGCCGGCCGATGTCGGTGTCGCTGGCGGGTCGGCTGGACCGGCGGAACTGGCAGTTCGCCGCGGAGCGAGCGGAGCTGGTCTGGGGAGGCAACCGCCTCAGCGGCGCCGCCTTGTTGGACGACATCCGCCACGTGGCGCCGGCGGGGACGACGGGGCAGGGGGCCTGGTCGGCCGTGCTGGGCCGGCTGGCCTGCTCCGACGGTCACGGTCAGTGGGAGATTACCGACTGGGACGCGATCAATGACCTTCTGGCTGCCTGGGGCTGCACCGCGCGGCTATCCGCGCGCGGGCCCATCGGCGGCCGGTGGTTCCTGGATCGCACCGGCCCGCCGCGGATCCACCTCCGCGTCGAAGCCGGTCCCGAGGCGGGCTTATCTGTCGGTGAGGCGTTCACCCAGCCGCAGGCCACCGCGGTCGTGGCCGACCTAGCCGGGCTGATCGACGCCGAGGGCGGCGCGCTGCGAGACCTGACGGCGGATCTGGCTATCGGCACGGGGCGGTTGACGATAGACCGCGGCGAACTGCGACCCCCGACCGGCGCCTCATCGCCGGAGGCACCTGCGGTGGTATTCCGCGGGCAGTTCGAGGCCCGGGCGATGGAATCCCTGGTGGCCTGTTTCCCCCCGCTCAGGCGATGGGGCGTCAATGCGGCCGGCGCGGCGTCGGGTAACGTGGCGCTGTGGCTCCCCCCGGGTGGGGTCGAGGCCAATCTGGGCGTCGTGATGCAACCGGCCACTCTCACTGCGGGGCGGCTCTTTGCCAAGGCCCCGGGCCAGCGGGCCGACCTGGAGTTTCACTTGGCCGCTGGGGAGAACCTGCCCCCGCCGCATCGCTGCCGCCTGACCGCCCACGGACGCCTGGAAGGGGGCGAGTTCTCAGCCCTCGTCTTGTTGGGGGACCGG
>JALHTV010000158.1 GCA_022866005.1 Phycisphaerae bacterium | reverse complement strand
TAGCCGGTCTGGCGATTCCTTCACAGAGCAGGCCCATCCGCTTTGTCCATGACATGGCCAGCGGCGTGGGGCACACCGATTCCATCCGCGTCCAGGACAGCAGGCTGATCGCCGCCGGCGTCGTCTCGAGGGACACGGCCGCGGCCAAGGAGATCGTCGCCTCGGCCCGCAACGGCTTCCCCTGGCAGGTGAGCATCGGGGCAGCGGTGGAGCAGTTTGAGTTCGTGCGAGAGAGCCAGACCGTTCTGGTGAACGGGCGGGAGTTCAAGGGGCCCAAGAATGTCGTTCGTAAGGCGACGCTGGGCGAAATCTCATTCGTCGATCTTGGAGCCGACGCCAACACTTCAGCGAGTGTGGCTGCTTCGGCCAAGGAGAAGGAAATCATGGACGGTAACAACAACGACAAACAGGACAAGGCCGTGCAGGGCAACGAGGGCAAGGAAGCCACTGCTGCAACGGCGCAGGTGGCGACCGGCACGGAGGCCGGTCCACCTGCGATTCAAGCCTCCGCCCCGGCCGCCGACGCGGGCATCGCTCCCGATCCCGCAGCTGACATGCGGGCCAAGGCGGCGGCTGAGCAGGAGAGGATCGCGGCCGTGCGGAAGGTCTGCGGGGACGAGCGTGCCGAGATCGCAGCCAAGGCCATCTCGCAGGGCTGGGACGTGACACGGACAGAGCTGGAGGTGCTGCGGGCCGACAGGCCCAAGGCCCCGGGTGCTCACGTGCCGGACAACACCATGACCGGGACGGTCCTGGAGGCCGCCTGCATGCTGACCGGCCGGATCGCTGAGGCAGAGAAGCTCTATGATGAGAAGACCCTTGACGCGGCCGGCAAGCGGTTCCGGGGCGGCATCGGGCTTCAGGAGCTGCTGCTGGAGGCGGCCTGGGCCAACGGCTACGACGGCCGCAACTTCCGCGACAGCCGGTCTGTGCTGCGCTTCGCCTTCGGCCACGACGTCCAGGCGGGCCTGTCGACCGTGGACATCGGCGGCATCCTGTCGAACGTCGCCAACAAGTTCCTGCTGGACGGCTTCTTCTCGGTCGAGCGGACCTGGCGGAACATCTGTGCCGTCCGCAATGTCAGCGACTTTAAGACCGTCACGTCGTATCGGCTGATCGGCAAGGACCAGTACGAGATCGTGGCGCCGGGCGGCGAGCTGAAGCACGGGACGCTGGGTAGCGAGAGCTATACCAACAAGGCCGACACCTACGGCCTGCTGCTGTCCATCGACCGGCGGGACGTCATCAACGACGACCTGGGCGCCATCACCACGGTGCCGCGAAAGCTCGGCCGCGGCAGCGGCCTGAAGATCAACGACGTGTTCTGGACCATCTTCCTGAACAACGCCGCCTTCTTCACCTCCGGCAACAAGAACTACCTCACCGGCGCGGACACGGTGCTGAGCATCGATGGGCTGACTAAGGCCGAGACGGCCTTCCTGGACCAGACCGACAGTGACGGCAAGCCCATCGGCATCATGCCCGCCGTCGTGCTGGTGCCCACGGCGCTCAGCGCGATCGGCACGATGCTCTACAAGAGCCTGGAGATCCGCGACACGACCTCCAGCACCAAGTACCCCGTGGCCAACCCCCACCAGGGCAAGTTCCGCGTCGAGGTCAGCCGCTACCTGGCCAACTCGGGCTACACGGGCTACTCGGCCAAGGCCTGGTACCT
>JALHTV010000157.1 GCA_022866005.1 Phycisphaerae bacterium | reverse complement strand
GCGGCGGGTGGGCCAGGTCCGGCATCGTGTACATCGGCCGGCGGTCCACGTGGTAGCCGGTCACGAAGACCAGCTCGCTGCCCAGCTCCTGGGCCGCCCACTGGCAGATCAGCCGCTCACCGGCGGTGTCCAGGTCGCCGTGAAGCCCATCGGTCTTGCCGAATCGCTCCGCCAGAATGGTGCAGGCCTGCGGGTAAGACACCTGAGGAATCTCGCCCACCTGCGGTAGCGCGCACCCCAGATGCTCCAGGATGCCGCCGCAGGTCTCCCGCACGTGCTGGAAGATCGCCGCAATCAGTTCGGTGTGCATCTGCATCACGTCCTGCACCGACTCGATGAACCCCATCTCGAAGTCCAGGCTGACGTACTCGGTCAGGTGGCGGCTGGTCTCGCTCTTTTCCGCGCGGTAGGCGTGGCCGACCTCGAACACCCGCTCCAGCCCGCTGCCCACCATCATCTGCTTGTAGAACTGCGGGCTCTGGGCCAGCGTAGCCCAGCGCTCGAAGTACTCCACGCGGAACACAGCCGAGCCGCCCTCGGCACCGGCGAGCGCGATCTTGGGCGTGGCGATCTCCGTAAACCCCTGCCCGCGCAGGTGGGCCCGGAATGCCGCGAGCACCGCATCCTGCACGCGGAAGACGTCCAGCACCTCCGGGACGCGCAGACTGATCGCGCGGTGGTCCAGGTGCGTCTGGAGGCGGTTCTTCTCCCCTGCATGGGGGTTGAAGACCTCGATGGGAGGCCTCTGGGCGCGCGACAGCAGCTCCACGCGCTCGGCCAGGACCTCCACGCCGGCCGGGGCGCGGGGTTCGGCGCGGCATCGGCCTTGGACCTGCACCACGCTCTCGCAGCCCACGGCGTCCAGGTCCATCTCGGCCGGCAGGACGACCTGGGCCAGGCCGCCGCGGTCGCGGAGGATCAGGAACCGCACGCCCCCCAGGTCGCGGACCCTATGGACCCATCCGCAAAGGTTCACCCTCGCCCCGACCTGTCGGGGCAGCTCCGCCGACAACACTCGCCCTTGCATGGCGCACCTCGCTGCGGCCAAGGCCGCGTGGAAAGCCAAACGTCCTCTCGTCCGCGAGGGACGGGAGGACGTCTTTGCCAAGAAGTCCCGCGGTGCCACCCTCGTTGGCGGGCCGGCTTGGGCGGCCGGCTCGCCCGCTTTTGCGCCATGTCGATGGCTTCCCCTGGTCACGGTGGGGCTCGGGGGTCCCCAGACGCGGTGGATCGCACTTGGGGCCCCTTCCGTCGCAGCCTACTGCCGCCCGGGGGCGGGTTCGGTGCGCAGCTCCGTGGGGTCTTCGGCGTCTGTCCGGCACCGGGCTTCCACCGTTCCCGGCTCTCTAGGGCCGACCTCGACGCGTACTGGTCCACATCGCGGCCTGTAACAGCCAGTATAGATCGTCCCGGGCGCCGGTCAACTCCAATACAGGTCGGGGCGGGGGCCCTGGGGGGCAACGGGGCCGATCAGAGCTTGCCCACGCCGGCGCCCTTGCGGACGAGGCCCGGCACTTGGGCGGCCTTGTCCAGCTCGTAGGGGTAGCAAGTCTTGGGGTCGAAGGCCCGCCCGGTCGCTCGCGGGCGGCCGCTGCCTCTGAAGACGTTATCCCGCAGACGCAGCTCCCCACCCTCGGGGTCGCGGTAGCGGATGAGCGTGGGGCGGGGAACGGCCAGGAAGTAGTTGCCCTCCACCACCACCTGGGCCCGCATGTTCGAGACGATGCCGTAGCTGTTGCGCTCGTAGAAATTGTTGAACGCGTGCACCTGGCCGAACCGCACGCGGGGATGACGACCCTCGGTGCCGTCGAACCAGTTGTGGTGGAGGGTGACCTTCAGGAAGCCGGAGTCGGCGGTCAGCCGGGGGTCGTTGCCGATCAGCATGGTCTTGAGGTGATTCGAGAAGCGGCACCAGGACACGGTGACGTAGGACGCCTGGCACACGATGTCGATCAGCCCGTCCCCAGCCGCGGCCAGGTCGCAGTGGTCGACCCAGACGTGATGGGCGCGGTCGGTGATGGTGATCGCGTCCTCGGTGGCGTCGCGGAAGGCGATGTTGCGGATGATGACGTTGCTGGCGCCGGAGATCGCCAGGCCGCCTCTCCGGAACCGCGCCGTGCCGCCCACCCCGAGGATGGACTTGTTGCTGCCCACCCGATGCATGCCCGCAGGCAGCACGATCGGGCCGGCGATGCGGACCACCCGCGGCTGGTCGCCCTGAATCGCCGCGAGGAACTCCTCCGCCGTCGCCACGGTAACCTCCGGGCCCCCGGTCCCGCCCGTGGTGCCCTCCTGCCCCTCAGCCGCCACGGCGGCAAAGCCAATCAGGCCGACCGTCTCAGCCGACGCCGAGGTCGGCTGGCTCGCAGCCGGCTTGCTCGCTGGACCGCCCGGTCGGGCGCGGCCACCGGCCACAATCACACACGCGACCACCAGGCCAAGGCAGGTGGTTCTCCACATCGGGCTGCGCTCCTCTTCGCAGGACCCCGTCCTGCGAAGCTCCCGTACGGGAGCGAAGCAGGATGGGCGATAAAGGGCTCGAACCTTTGACCTTGCGGGTGTGATCCGCACGCTCTAGCCAACTGAGCTAATCGCCCGCGTGCACCGGGTGCATTATACCTCCTCGCTGAGTCGCTGCAACTCCTCGAGCGCAGCGACGAAGTCCGCCGGCCAGGGCGCCGTCAGGATCATCTCCTTACCCGTCCGGGGGTGGCGGAATTCGATGGTGTGGGCGTGCAGGGCCTGGCGGGTGATCAGCGGTCCCTCGGCCACGTCGGGGCGGACTTGGAGCTGGCTGCGATAGACCGGCCCGCCGCCGTACATGCGGTCACCGACAATCGGGTGGCCGATGTAGCTCATGTGCACGCGGAGCTGATGCGTCCGGCCCGTCTGGGGGTACAGCTCCACCAGCGCAAAGCCCGCCCGGCAGGCCCCCACGCGCGGGAAGCGCTGGAGCACCTTGTAGCGCGTGACGGCCTCCTTGCCGGTCACCGGATACGGCCGGCCGGTGTCGCGGTGCACGGCGTACCTCTCGCGAATCTTGGGATGCTTGCCGATGGGCGCGTCGATCACGTCCTCCTCCGCCGGCGGCACCCCGTGCACGAGGGCGGTGTAGGTCTTGTGGATCTTCCGCAGCTCGAACTGCCTCCCCAGCCGCCACAGGGCCAGTTCGCTCTTGGCGATGAGCATGATGCCCGTGGTGTCGCGGTCCAGCCGGTGGACGATGCCCGGCCGACAGACCCCCCCACGGGTCGGCAGCTCGGAGATGTCCCGCCAGTTCAGGCGGAAGTAGTACGCCAGGGCGTTGACCAGCGTGCCGGTCCAGTTGCCGCGGGCCGGATGCACGATGAGGTTGGCCTGCTTGTTGATAGCCAGCATGTCCTGGTCCTCGTAGACCACCTCGAGCGCAATCGGCTCGGGGGGAATCTCCTTGGGCCTCACCGGCGGCAGCATCATGTCGATCCGGTCCCCGGTGCGGAGGACGTAGCTGGGCCGGACCGTCCGGTCGTTCACCGTGACGTTGCCCTCGCGGATGTACTGCTGAAGCGCCGTGCGGGAGATGTCCTT
Source organism: Phycisphaerae bacterium (assembly GCA_022866005.1). Taxonomy (GTDB): domain Bacteria; phylum Planctomycetota; class Phycisphaerae; order SM23-33; family SM23-33; genus JALHTV01. The sequence goes on along the minus strand of JALHTV010000157.1, from coordinate 3,496 downwards.
GCCCAGCCGCGCGGTGAGGTATTTGTCCAGCCGGCGGTCGGGCAAGGCGCGGCGGACGTCGATGCGGAGGTGCTCCAGGCCGTCCTCGGCCTCGGCCTCGATGGGCGTCTCGACGACCTCCATATCCTGGAGGGGCTGGGGCGGCTGGGAGCTGTCGTGCTTTCGCTTGCGCATGGTGCTGGCGGTCCTGCTCAATCACGCGGCCCGCCCCGGCCGACGCGAGTGGACGCGTCCACCGGGCGCGGGCCGGGAAGGTCCTGCGGGTACGACGCTACAGCAGGCTTTTGGCCAGGTCGACGGCGCTGGCAGCGTCGGGGGCATAGCCGGCGGCGCCGATCTCGTCGGCGTACGTCTGCGTCACCGGGGCGCCGCCGATCATGGTCCTGACCGACATGCCGGCGTCCTTGACCGCCTGCACCACCGCGGCCATCTGCGGCATGGTCGTGGTCAGCAGGGCGCTCATGGCACAGAGCTGGGCCTTGTGGATTTTGCAGGCGTCGACGAACTTCTCCGGCGCCACGTCGATGCCGACGTCCACGACCTTCAGCCCGCCGCCGGTCAGCATCATCGACACGAGGTTCTTGCCGATGTCGTGCAGGTCGCCCTTGACCGTGCCCAGCACCACCGTGGCGACCGGCTGCACGCCGGCCGCCTTCAGGCGCGGCTCCAGCACTTCCATGGCGCCCTTCATCGCCCGAGCGGCGATGAGCACCTCCGGCACGTAGATCTCGTTGGCCTTGAACCGCCGGCCGACGATGTCCATGCCGGCGATCAGCCCCCTGTTGAGCACCTCGGCGGGGGCCAGGCCTTCGCTCAGGGCCCGCTCGGTGAGCTTGACGACCGTGTTGCGGTCGCCCCGGATCAGCGCCTCGGCCAACGCCTGCAAATCAACCATGCCGCACAGTCTCCCTGCGATGTGCTCCGCACTGGGGCCAGCCATTTCCACGTGCCCACCGACCCTGCGGGCCACGGGCAGACAACGAAGTGCGTAGGGTATCGGAACCGCCGGGGAGTGTAAACACGATAGGGGAAAAACCCACCGCATGCCGGCAGCGCAGTGACATCGCGACGGGTTCCCGGGTAATGGCTGGGGGCTACTGGCCGCTAAGTGCGGGCTAGTCGCTCTTGGCGGGGGCGGAGCTGGTGGTGGCCATGCGGACCGGTGTCTTGATGCGGTCCAGGCGGTCCAGACCTTCGGCGGCCTCCTGAGGGGGAGGCATCCCGGCCAGGTCGGCCATGTCCTTGACGGTCTTGTACTCCTGGGCAGCGGTGGCGAGGTCACCGGCGCCCTCGGCGAGTCTGGCCATCCCCAGATGCGCCTCCGCGACGGCCAGGCGCTCGGTGGGGAACTTCTCGATAGCCCGGCGGTAGTAGGCCGCGGCCTGATCGCTCAGGTCCCGCTGCCGCAGATCGGTCGACACCCCTCCCGCCGCCGAGAACTGCGCGGCGTAATACTTCCCCACCTGCACCGTCGCCAGGGCGGCCAGGCGGTCGTTGGAGGACTCGGCCAGGGACTTCATCCCGTCCAGGAACTCCTGGGGGGTCACCGTCCCCAGGGTCACCAGGCGGTCGTAGGTGGCCTGGAGGGAACGCTCCTTGTTCTGGGCGCTGCGGACGGCATAGGTGGTAGCCAGCAGCACCACCGCCGCCAACACGGCGCTCCAGACGATGACCGTCCTGCGTCGCCGGATGAATTCGACACTTTTGGCCAGCTCGGCGCCCAGGATGTTATGCTGGAGGTCGTGACGTCGTTGGGCTTTCATCGCGTACTCTGACTACTCGCGTTCCCTTTTCTCCGTGGACGCCGGCCGGGGGACATCCGGGACGCGCCCGGCCGTCCACAACTCGACCCGGACGTAGGTGGGGTGGAACAGGCTGCCGTCGGACACCGTGACGTGGCAGCGGTCGGATTGCCTCTCGAAGTCGAGCGTCAAGTTGCCCTTGGCGAACAGCTCCGTGACCAGCGTCCAGCGGCTCAGCGGCATCTGCTTCCGGTAGAACCGGGCCACCGCGAACTTGTCGGCCTTGCCCTTGTACAGGTGGTCCACCCAGCGGACGCCCGCCGCGGCGAGGTTCCGGCTGCGGCCCTGATCCAGGTCGAACCCGATGGGCACCGGCAGGTCGGGGATCGGCGGACGGGCCATGGTTACCAGCTCTATCGACGCCTTGGCGGACGAGTCGCCTGAGCCCTCGACCTTCTTGTCGCCATTACAGCCGGCGACCGCCATCGCCGCGGTCACCAGCACCACGCCGACAACGCGTCGTGCGTTCATGGCAGCCTCCCTGCGGCGCCTGGGTGGGCCGGCCGGGGGGGAGCCCACGAGGCCCGACGCCCTTCCGCACCGCCCACACCCCGCTAGGCTCTTGAATCAGCCCGGCTTTGTCAAGGTCAATCCCACCGGGGGGACGCTATCCTCCCTATCGGTCCAAGCCACAGACAGGCACCAGGGCAACTAGGCACCCCCCACGGCCCGAGCGCACGCGGGCTTGCCCACCGGCATGTCCGCCGACCCAGGAGCGAAGGCGGAAGCCCTCCGCAGCGTCAGCGACGGAGGGCGAAGGCGGGAAACCTGTTGTCAAAGGCCGCCGCCGCCCGTAGTGTGTCTGGGCCGCTGGCCCGCACCGGACCGATCCGACGCGCCCGGCATCGGCCCGGGGAGGGAGACAAACCGTGATCGTCGTGCTCAACCTGTTTGACCTGGTCCCCGGCAAGGAAGCCGACTACGCCCGCTACCTCCGCGCCGTCCAGCCCATTCTGGACCGCTACGACGCCAAGGTGCTGCTGTACGGCCTGACGCGGATGGTCTACCTGGGCGCCTGCACGCAGCAGTATTGCGGGCTGATCGCCTACCGCAGCCTGGACGACTTGCGGAAGCTCTCGCGCGACCCGGACTTTCTCAAGATCCGCTCCCTGCGCGACAACTCCACGCTCAACTACGTCCTGACGGCCATCGAGCACTTCCCAACGATGAAGGCCGCAGCCGAATACCTGGAAAACACCGGCTGCGACCCGCGAGGCGACCATGAGATTCCGTAGCGACAACGTGAGGAAGGGCCCCCAGCGCGGGCCGCACCGCAGCCTGATGCGGGCCACGGGCATGACCGACGCCGACCTCCGCCGACCGCTGATCGCAGTGGTCAACAGCTACACCGACATTGTCCCCGGCCACGTGCACCTGGACGCGGTGGGCGAGTTCGTCGCCGCTGGGGTCCGCGCCGCCAGCGGCGCGGCCGTGATCTTCAACACCATCGCCATCTGCGACGGCATCGCCATGGGGCACGTGGGCATGAAGTACTCCCTGGCCTCGCGCGAGCTGATCGCCGACTGCGTCGAGAGCATGTGCCAGGCGCACCAGTTCGACGCGCTGATCTGCATCCCCAACTGCGACAAGGTCACCCCGGGCATGTTCCTGGCGGCGCTGCGGGTGAACATCCCGACGGTGATGTTTACGGGCGGGCCCATGCTGGGCGGCACCTACAAGGAGCACACCGACAT
>JALHTV010000156.1 GCA_022866005.1 Phycisphaerae bacterium | reverse complement strand
GTTGCTCTCGATCAACGGCGTCGGGCGCGAAACGGCCGACAGCATGATCCTCTACGCGGCCGGCAAGCCGACGTTCGTCGTGGATACCTACACCTACCGCATCCTGCTGCGTCACGGGTTGATCTCCGGCGAAGACGATTACGAGGCGATCAAGGAACTCATGGAGTCCTCGCTGCCGGAGGACGTGGCGCTGTTCAACGACTACCACGCCCAACTGGTGGCGGTGGGCAAGCAGTACTGCCGCCCCACCGCCCGCTGCTCGGGCTGCCCGCTGGAGGGCTTTCCGCACGACGCGCGCGCGGGAGTCGAGGACTGATCTCGTAGGGGGCCGTTAGACCGTTCCGGGTCGCGCGGGGTGGTGCCTACTTCTCGGACATGACCACCTCGGCCGGGGCGGGAGGCAACTCAGCCGGCAGGAGAGGCTGGTTGTGCTGTCGGACCAACCGGCTGCGGACGCCGTCGTCGAGCTGGCCAAAGGCCACCACGCGGTTCCGCCCGGTCTCCTTGGCGACCAGCAGCGCCTGGTCCGCCAGGTACACGATCATCTCGGCGGCGGCAACCTCGGCGTCGGCGGGGTAGCTTGCCCAGCCGATCGAGATGGTCAACCGAAGATGATGCCCGTAGACGGCGAACCGGTGGGCGGCGACTTCCTTGCGGATGCGCTGGGCGAACTTGCCCGCCTGCTTCGGGCCGGCCTTGGGCAGGATGATGCCGAACTCCTCCCCGCCGGTGCGGGCCACCACGTCCGACTGCCGCACCTGGCGCTGGAGGATGACGGCCAGTTCCTTGAGCACGTAGTCGCCCGTGGGGTGGCCATAGGTATCGTTGACCAGCTTGAAGTGGTCGGCATCCAGCATCAGTAGGCTCAGCGGCTGGCTGTAGCGGATCGACATCTTGAACTCGTGCCCCAGGATGTCGCAGAAGGAGCGCACGTTCTGCACGCGGGTCAGGGGGTCGGTGGTGCACAGCTCCCGCAGCTCGGCCCTGTCACGCCGCATCCGGGTCATCAAACATCGCTCGCGCTCCAGGGATTCAGCCAGCTCCTGACGCGACTGCGCCACCTCGTCGTGCAGCTCCTTGAGGCGAAGCTGGGCGTTGATGCGGGCTACGAACTCGGCCGGACAGGTGGACTGGCTGATCACCTCGTCGGCGCCGCCGTTGAGCAGGTTGGCCCGCTCGGCCTCACCAGGCTCATCGGCCAGGATGACCACGGGGACGCGCTCCAGGGGGGCGATCTCACGCAGGACGCGGGGCAGGTCCATGTTGGCTACCCCACGGAAGGGCAGCTGGACCAGGACCAGGTCCACCATGTGCGCGCGGATGGCGGCCACGGCCTCGCGGACGTCTTCGGTGGGCAGCACGCGCCAACCGGCGTCGGTCAGCCGGTCGCACCACACCGACTGCCCTCCCCGTTCGCTGGCCATCACGCAGATGCGGGACACATATCCTGGCGCTCTGCCAGCCACAGCCTGGTCCTTTCCTCCGGGGCGGTGAGGGATGCGCGGCCGCGGCGCGACAGACCGACCGTCGGCCGGCAGGCCCCCGCCCACCATACGTCTCTCTACCAAGGTAGCTTACGATACGCCGGACGAGGCAGGCCAAGGGAGCAGCCGGCATGTCCATTCGCGGGCGACGCTTACCGCGTCGGCCCGTCCCCCGCGCCCCGCCGCGACCCCCGCCCCAGCCCACCAGAAGCCATTGCCAAAGGCGGCGGTGCACCTATAATGGCCCCTTCAGTGCCTTCCCCCCTTGTTTGGGTTCGAGGAGAACGGGCTTTCGGAGAGAACCATGGCCAGGCTCAAGGGCAAGGCGGTTGTCGCCCAGTCGGGCGGCCCGACGAGCGCCATCAACGCCAGCGCCGCTGGGGTCATCCAGACGGCCCTGAGGAACGACAGCGTGTTTACCGGCGTGTACGGGTCGCTCAACGGCATCCTGGGCGTGCTGAACGAGGAGCTGTTCGACCTGGCCCAGGAGGATCCCGCCCAGATCGACCTGCTGCGCAAGACCCCCAGCGCCGCCCTGGGCAGCTGCCGCCACAAGCTCAAGGACCTCAGCAAGGACCGCGCCGACTACGAGCGGATCCTGGAGGTCTTTAGGGCCCACGACATCCGGTACTTCTTCTACATCGGCGGCAACGACTCGATGGACACCGCCGACAAGCTGGCTCACCTGGCCCGCGAGATCGACTACGAGATGATCGCCATGGGCGTGCCCAAGACTATCGACAACGACCTGGCCTTCACCGACCATTGCCCCGGATACGGGTCGGTCGCCAAGTTCACCGCCACCAGCGCGATGGAGGCCGGGCGCGACACCGAGGCCCTGTACACGCACGACACCTGCACGGTCCAGGAGATCATGGGCCGCAACGCCGGGTGGATCGCCGCCTCGGCGGGGCTGGCACGGCGGGTGGAAGAGGACGCCCCCCACCTGATCCTGCTGCCGGAGGTGCCGTTCGTGCTGGAGAAGTTCGTCGCGGACGTGCGCCAGTGCCTCAGAGACTACAAGCGCTGCTTCATCGCCTGCGGCGAGGGCACCAAGACCGCCGACGGGAAGTACCTGGGCGAGGCCGGCGGGACGTTCGCCAAGGACGCCTTCGGGCACACGCAGCTCGGCGGGGCAGCCGAGGCGGTGAGGGCGATCCTCGAGCAAGAAGTCGGCGTCAAGTGCCGCGTGAACCGGGCTGGAACCGCCCAACGCGTGGCCATGCACTTCGCCAGCCGGACCGACATCAAGGAGTCCTACATGGTCGGCGCGGCCGCGGTGAAGGCGGCCATCAAGGGCACCAGCGGCAAGATGGTCACCCTCGTCCGCCACGAGGAGGACGGGCTCTACCGCTGCACCACGGGCCTGGCCGACCTGGCGGACGTGGCCAACGGCGAGAAGATGCTGCCCAAGGAATACCTCAACGCCGCGGGGACCGGCGTGACGCCGGCCTTTAGGGCCTACGCCCTGCCCCTGATCGCCGGCCAGGCCGAGATCGAGATCGGCGACGACGGTCTGCCCGTCTTCGCCCGTCTGGCCAAGCACATGGTGCCCCATCGCACGGGCCGGAGCTACCGCGCCGGCTGACCCGGCGCCCGCACCCGCGCGCTACCGAGGAATCGATGCTGCGATTCGATGTCTATCGCGACGGGGAGTCCGCCAAGGACGTCGACCTGTCCGGGGCCTACCTGTTCGGGCAGGACGGCATCCCCCTGCGCGCCGACCTGGCCGCGGCCCACGGGCAGATCTCCTGCATCAAGCGGGTCCCCGGTGCCAGCGGCCTGTCGCTGCTGTGGCTCGCGGGCGAGGCCGGGCGGTTCCTCCTGCCCACCTGCCGCCTGCCCGAGCGCGACGAGCCCTACAATCTCAACGTGGAGCTGGCCCGGGCGCAGATGATGAAACTCGCGCAGAAGCGCGAGGACTGGGGCCTGTTCGATTATGCCGACGCGGCCGCACTCAACAAGGAGTGCGACACCGTCCGCGCGAAATTCACCGAGGCCCTCAAGGCCGCGGACGATCCCGTCGCCGCGGCCGCCCTGGCCGATGAGGCCCTGGCAACGGGGCTCATCCTGGGCGAGCAGATTGCCCTGTACCACGCCGAAATCTTCATCAACCGCCGCCGGTCCGTGGGCGGAGCAGCGCTGCGGACGGCCTTCGGCTGCACCACCCTGCTGGACGGCATCCACGAGGCGGTGCAGGAGCGACTTCGCGAGACCTTTGACTTCATCGCGGTGCCCACCCCCTGGAAGCACATCGAGCCCAAAGAGCAGCTCTACGAGCACAGCCACATCGACGCCTGGGTGACCTGGGCGGGCAAGAACCGCAAGTTCGTCCACGCCGGACCCCTGCTGAGCTTCGAACCGTCCCAGATGCCCGACTGGATGTACCTGTGGGAGCACGATTACGAGGCCCTGCGCGACATGGTCTACGATCACGTCCAGCGGACCGTGAAGCGCTACGAGCGAGCCGTGCACTACTGGAAGGTCGTCTCCGGCCTCCACGCGTTCAATAACTTCAACCTGACCTTCGAGCAGCTCATGGAGCTGACGCGGATGACCTGCCAGCTCGTCAAGAAGATCGCCCCCCGCAGCCAGGTGATTGTCGAGCTGGTGATGCCCTGGAGCGAGTACTACGCCCGCAACCAGAAGTGCATCCCGCCGCTGCTCTACGCCGACATGGCGGTGCAGAGCGGCATCAAGTTCGACGCCTTCGGCGTCCAGGTGTGCCTGGGCGCGCCCGTCGATGGGTACTATGTCCGCGACCTCATGCAGATCAGCGCGATGCTGGATGAGTTCCTGGCCTTCGCCAAGCCCCTGCACGTGACGGCCTGCCAGGTGCCCTCGGACATCGCCGCCGACACGGGCGACGCCTGGTCCGGAGAGATCGAAGCCCATCGGGCCGGGCAATGGCACGTGCCCTGGTCGCAGCGCCTTCAGGCCGAGTGGCTCCAGGGATTCTTCCGCGTGGCCATCTCCAAGCCGTTCGTGGAGTCCGTCTGCTGGCGCGACCTGTCCGATTCGCCCGGGCACTTCATCCCGCACGGGGGGCTGTGCACCGAGAGCTTAGAGCCCAAGCTGGCCTACAAGGAGCTGCGAAACTTCAAGGCCTGGCTGCTAGGCGGGCGCGGCTCGGCGCCTAGCCCGCCACGGCGGCAGGCGGAGCCCCCACCCCCATGAGGCGCATTCGATACGACCTCACCTGGCGGCGGGCGCAAGTGGCCGCGATGCTGGCGGTGTGGGCGGCCGGAGCGACCGCGCTGGGCTGGCGATGGGCGGATCGGCCGATCCAGCTGGGGCACTCGCTGCCGGTCATGCCCCAGCGCGTCGCCGCGGTCACCGAGAAGATCAATCCCAACACCGCTCCCGTCGGCAGCCTGCGCCGGCTCAGCGGGATCGGCCCGGTCAAGGCCCAAGCCATCGCGGACTACGCCGCGGCGCACGGACGGGCCGCCTTTCGCCGCCCCGAGGACCTGGCTGCCGTCACCGGCATCGGCCCGGGCATGGTCGAGCGCCTCCGGCCGTATCTGGTCTTCGCCGAGAAGGACAATTGACGTTGCCGCCGCGCGTCGCGCGCGCATAATATCGCCATGGACCAGTCCTCTGCTCCGCCTCCCCCGCGTCGCGACAGCTACGCCCGACAGACGCACCGCCCGCTGGTGTGCCTGGCGTTCATCGCCCCGCTGCTGCTGCTGTTCCACGCGGGAACGGCCTATTACGGCTCGAGCCTGCTGGCGCCGCGCGACCTGGGGCGGCTGCTCAAGTACTTCGGGGCGACGGCCGCGTATCTGCCGGCGCTGCTGATCGTGGCCGTGCTGCTCGTCCAGCACCTGGCCAAGAGGGACCCCTGGGAGCTTGCTCCGGTGGTCGTGGTGGGCGTGACCGTCGAGTCGCTCCTGTGGACGGTCCCGCTGGTGGTGATGAACCTTCTCGCGGACCGGCTCGTGCCCCAGGCCGCCACGGCCGAGAATGCCTCCCGCCTGGCCCAAGAGGTGCTCGTCGCGATGGGGGCCGGGATCTATGAGGAATTCATCTTCCGCCTGGCGCTGATCAGTCTGGCGCTGTTCCTGTTCGTGGACCTGCTGGCGCTTCCGAAAGAGGCCGTGGCCGTCTGCGCGGTGATCGTCTCGGGGTGCCTCTTCAGCCTGTACCACTTCCTGGGCGGCGTGCCGGAGGGTGAGATTGCCTGGAAGCTGTTCGTCTTCCGCACGCTGGCGGGGGTGTACCTGGGCGGGCTGTTCGTCACTCGCGGGTTGGCGGTCGCGATCGGCACCCACGCGTTCTTCAACCGGTTTGTGGTGCTGGCGCGGGCCCTGGGCGCGGGATGACCGGAATACACCTGGGCGTGCGTGAGCGGGTCTACCCCAGTGTGCCGGTAGCGGGCAGCGTGCCCACTAGCGGCGCGACGTAGGCGCGGAAGCTGTCGTGGATCCCGTTGCCGCGTTCGTTGACGTATTCGGGCGGCAGCGGCTTGGTCTCGCGAGCCACGTCGGCCAGCTTCGCCCGGAAGCAGGAGATGCCATACTTCTCGCCGGGCCTGCGGCGGAAGGCCACCGAGCAATCGCGGGCCCCGCGCATCGCATAAGCCACGGCCGTCCGGCCGGCGCGGCGGGCTTCCTTCTGGTCCACCGGTGAGGCGAACCCGGCGAAGCTGCGCTGGAGATACCCGAACGTGTCGGCCCGCACGCGGAGCGTCTTGCCCCCCAGCTTGGGGCTGACTTTGGTCTTGACCAGTTCGGCCAGGCGGTCGCCCAGGGCGCCGCTGCCGGAAAGCTGCACGTTCCCGTGGCTGTCGCGATCCACGGTCGTCGCGAGCTTCTCGCCCCACGGCACCCCGTCGGTGTCCTCGATGCCCTCCGAGACGGCGACCAGGCACCGGCCGATCCGCCCGTAGACCTCGGCCACGTCCTCGACGAACTGATCCGGCGAGACCCGCCGCTCGGGCACGTAGATCAGGTGCGGGCCGTCGCCGGCGTCCTGCCGCGCGAGCAGCCCCGAGGCCGTCAGCCAGCCGGCGTGGCGGCCCATGATCACGTCGATCTTGACGCCCGGCAGCGACGCATTGTCGCGGTCGTCGCCCACGAGCGCCGAGATGACGAACTTGGCCGCCGAGCCGTAGCCCGGGCAGTGGTCGGTGACGCGCAGGTCGTTGTCGATCGTCTTGGGGATGTGAATCACGCGCAGGTCGTAGTCCGACGCCCGCGCCAGGTCGCGGATGATCTTGGCGGCGTCGGCCGAGTCGTTGCCGCCAATGTAGAAGAAGTACCGCACGTTGCGCTTGGCGAACACGTCGAGGATCTTGCGGCAGTACTCCTCGTCCGGCTTGTCGCGGGTGGACCCCAACGCCGCGGCCGGGGTGGCCGCCACGCGCTCCAGCAGGTCTTTGTCCAGGCCTGTCAGCTCCAGGAAGCGCTCCTGGATGATCCCGCGGACGCCGTTGCGGGCGCCGTAGAGGGTCTGGATCGCCTCGTGCTCGGCCGCGGCCTCGATGACCCCGACCAGCGACTGGTTGATGACGGCCGTAGGCCCGCCCGATTGCCCCACCACCGCGTTGCCTGGGATGACCTCTGCCATGATTCCGTCCTACGTGTGCCGCCCCTGGCCGCTAGCTGCCCATCATCTCGCGTTCGATGAACGTCGTGTCCCACTGCCCGCGGACGAACCGTTCGTGGGTCAGCACCTCCTTGCACAGCGGGACGGTGGTCTTGATCGGATGGATCACGAACTCGTTCAGCGCCCGCATGGCCGTGGCGATGGCCTCGCTGCGACTGCGGCGGTGCACCACCAGCTTGCCCACCAGGCTGTCGTAGGTGGAGGGGATCTCATAGCCCTGGTAGACGTGGGAGTCCCACCGCACGCCCGGGCCGCCCGGGGCCACGAAGGCCTCCACCCGCCCGGGGCAAGGCCGGAAGTTGGCCTCGGGGTCTTCGGCGTTGATGCGGCACTCGATGCTATGCCCCCGCTGAGTCACGTCGCGCTGGCTGAAATCCAGCGCCTCGCCGCTCGCGATGCGGAGCTGCCACTTCACCAGGTCCTCCCCGATGACCATCTCGGTGATGGGGTGCTCCACCTGGATGCGGGTGTTGACCTCCAGGAAGTAGAAGTTCCCGGTGCTATCCAGCATGAACTCGACGGTGCCGGCATTGTGGTAGTCCACTTCCTTGGCCTGGCGCACCGCGGCGGTGCAGATTTCCTCGCGCAGGCGTCCGTCTAGGCCGGGCGAGGGCGTCTCCTCGATGACCTTCTGCCGCCGCCGCTGCACCGAGCACTCGCGCTCGAACAGGTGCACCACGTGGCCCCGCAGGTCGCCCAGCACCTGCACCTCGATGTGACGGAAGTTGGTGATGCACTTCTCCACGTACAGCCGGCCGTCACCGAAGGCGATCTGCGCCTCGCTTTGGGCCTGCTTGAACAGGCTCTTGAGCGTGGCCTCGTTGTGGGCGAAGCGGATGCCCCGCCCGCCCCCGCCAGCGGCGGCCTTCAGCGCCACCGGATCGTCGATCCACTCTGCAACTTTAACCGCGTCCTCGACCGTCTCCACTACTCCTTCGTCACCCTCGTCTTGCCCCTTGACGCTCTGCACCACCCCTTTGCTGCCCTCGTGGCCCCTTCGGGGCCCGGAGTAGGAATCTTCTTCATCCTTCTTCCCGTAGATGCCCTTTTTTCGCGCATCGATGCTGTCGGGAGCAGTGGGAACTCCTGCCTTCTTGGCTAGTTTCTTGGCGCGGATCTTGTCACCCAGCGCCTGCATGCTCTCGACGCTGGGGCCGATGAACTCGATCTTGCAGTCGCGGCAGACCTCCGCGAAGTGAGCATTCTCGGCCAAGAAGCCGTAGCCGGGGTGGATCGCATCCACGTCGCGCTGTTCCGCCGCGGCGATGATCCGCGGGATGTTCAGATAGCTTTCCGCCGAGGGCGGCGGACCGATGCATATCCGCTCATCGGCCAGGTGAAGGTAGCTGGCATTGCGGTCGGCCTCCGAGAAGACCGCCACGGTCTCGATGCCCAGCTCCTTGCAGGCGCGGATGATCCGCAGGGCGATCTCTCCGCGATTGGCAACCAGGATGCGCGAAAACATGCCGGATTCCTCGCGCGTTAGGAGGGCCTGACGCGGAAAAGGACCTGCCCGTACTCCACGGGCTGGGTGTTGTTGACGCAGACTTCCACGAGGGTGCCGGCGCACTCGGCCTTGATCTCGTTCATGACCTTCATGGCCTCGACGACGCACACCACCGTATCGTCGCTGACGGCCGCCCCGACCGACACGTAGGGTTCGCTGTCGGGACTGGGGGCGGCGTAGAACGTGCCCACCATGGGGCTTTTGATCTCCAGCAACTGCTCGGCCGGGGGTACACCCGCCGCCGGAGCGGCAGCAAGCGGCGCCACGACCGCGGGCATCGCCCCGCCCGCGACCACCGGCAGCCCGGAAGGCCCGCGCTTGAGCGAGATCCTCCGCTCCCCATCGCTGACGTCCAGCTCGCTCAGGTCGTTGTCCACCATCAGCTGCACAAGCTGCTTGATGTCTTCGATGTCCATCGCGGATCCTTGTCTGTGGGCATCGCGGCGCCCAGCGCGAGCGGCCTACCGCAGCACCATGGCCGCCGCAGCCACCGGCAACGTGCTGAGCTTCCGGTAGCCGCCCGCGGTGATCAGCACGTCGTCCTCAATCCGGATCCCGCCGACGCCGGGCAGGTAGATCCCCGGCTCGACGGTCACGACCATGCCCGCACGCAGCGTCTCGGTGCTCCAGCGGCTCAGGTGCGGCAACTCGTGCACCTGGCGGTTGCCGCGGCCCCGTCCCAGGCCGTGACCCAGGCCGTGAACGAAGCATTCACCATAACCGGCCGAGTCGATCACGGCCCGGGCGGCCCGATCGGCCTCGGCCGCCCTCACCCCCCCGGCCAACTCCGCCAGGCCCGCCTTGCGGGCGCGACATACGACTTCGTAGACCCCGCGCAGAGTGGGCGGGATTCTAGCGGGGAAGACCACACGCGTCAAGTCGCTGGCGAACCCGCCGGCCCAGGCGCCCCAGTCGATCAGCACCCCCCGGCCCGCGCGGACCTTGTCGCGGCCGGGGCGGTGATGCGGCAGGGCGCTGTTGGGGCCCGTGGCGACGACTGTGTCGAAGGCAGGAAAATCCGCCCCTCCCCGCCGCATCCGCCAGTCCAGCTCCGCCGCCACGTCTCGCTCGGTTCGGCCGATCAGGGCCTTGGCACCGCCGGCGACCAGTTCGCGGAAGGCGCGTTCAGCAATCCGCACGGCGCGGACGACGCCAGCCACCTCGCGAGCGTCCTTGACCGCACGCATCTGCAACACGACGTCCGCGACCGGCTTGACGGCAATCGCTTTGCCCGCCGCAGCCGCCAGGGCGTCGCGCATGGCCACAGTCATGTCGGCAGCTTGCACGCCCAGGCGCCGGATGCAGGCCTGGGCGACCACCTTGGCAACGGCCTGGGCCATCGGGCCATCGCGGACGTGCACCTGGATGCGCCCGCACTGGCGGCGGACCTGCTGGGCAAATCGGCCGTCGGTAATCACGCACACCAGGCCCCGCCCCAGCAGCAGGAAGCTGTCCTCCCCGTCGAAGCCGCACAGATACGTCACGACGGTCGCGCGGCTCACCAGCAGCGCATCGACCTTGGCGGCCGTGACCGCCTGGGCCAGCGCTCTCCGCCGCCGACTGCTGTATGCCGTCAGGTCCTGTCTCACGCTCAGCCTCGCTGCATTGCGGTAATCCGGCTTACTCTAGCGGTCGGCCCTGCGCCGCTCAACGTTTTTCATCGTCCACCCATCGCCGCAACCCCGACAATGGCCCTGGGAGGGAGCGTGGAGCGTACGATGACTGTGGCCGAACTACTCGACGCGCTCGACCCGGCGCTTCGCCGCAAGGTCCAGCTTGCCCAAGGCTGCCTGAAGCGGCTGCGGCGTGTGGTGGTGGCGTTCTCCGGCGGGGTGGACAGCACGCTGGTGCTCGCCCTGGCCGTCGAGACGCTGGGCAAGGGCAACGTCGTGGCGACGATGGGCATCTCGGCCATCCACCCGCGGCGCGAATGCCAAGCCGGCAGGGAGATCGCCGGGCAACTGGGCGTGGAGCTGGTAGAGCTGGAGACGACGGAGCTGACCGATCCGCAGTTCCTAGCCAACTCGCCGCAGCGGTGCTACATCTGCAAACGGCACGTAATGGGCCCGATGGTCGAGCTGGCCGGGCGGCGCGGCTGTGCGGCCGTGGTCAGCGGCACCAACGCCGACGACCTGGGCGACTTCCGACCCGGCATCCAGGCAGCCCAGGAACTAGGGATCGTCAATCCCCTCATCGAGGCGGGCATGACCAAGGACGATATCCGCGCCGTCTCCAAGGCCCTGGGGCTGGTCACCTGGGACAAGCCCTCGATGGCCTGCCTGGCCACGCGCGTGCCCTACGGCCAGCCGCTGACGACCGAGGCGTTGGGGCGGATCGAGCAGGCCGAGGACGCGCTGCGCGACATGGGCTTCGCCACCTGCCGCGTGCGCGACCACTTCCCCGTAGCCCGGATCGAGTTGGAGCCGAACCAGCTAAGCAAGGCGCTGCGGATGCGGCAGAGGATCACAGAGCGGATCAAGGCGACGGGCTACACCTTCGTCGCCCTGGACCTGGGAGGCTTTCGCAGCGGGTCGATGAACGAGGCCTTGTCGTCCCCGTCCGGACCGAAGGACTCCTAGCGGCCGGAGGAACCCGACGGCAGGACCACGCCCGATCCGGTCATGGGCCCGGTCTCGATGCGATCCTCTCTGCGGAACCACCGCAACCAGGGGCTGTCGTTGGTCACGACCCGATCAGCCTCCTTGCGCCGGATCTGCGCGTTGGCCCTGTCGCTGCCGTCGGCCGCACCCAGCACGGTCACCAGGTCCTGCTGGCGCGCGTAGGTGAGCTTCTCGCCGACGACCTCCCACGGCTCGTCCCATAGCTGGACCGCGCCGGTGGCCACGAACAGGTCCAGCGGACCGATGAGGTTCAACCCCGCCTGAAACTCATCCGCGGGGGCGTTGGGCTCCGCCGGCGTAGGCGCGGCAAATCGCGCCAGCAACCGCTCGCACCGCAGGTCGGTCAGGCGGCCGGAAGGCAGCGGCTGGGGCCAGTCCACCAGGCCGTACCTCTGCTGAAGGATGTCGCGCTCGACGATCGCGTCGCTGGAGGCATGCCGCATGCTCACGTTGCCGAGCAGTTCCACCATCCGCCCGTCCATGGCCAGGTGCATGGTCTTGTACCACTCAAAGTACGTCTGCGAGGGGCTCTCCAGGTTCGCTCCGGGCATGGGGGTCGCGGCCTCGACCTCCGGGCTGCGCGGCCCGGTTTCCGCGCGCGGCGGGCGGAGATCCTGCACGAGCAGCCAGCCCGCCTGCGAGTCGACGGTCCTGGCGATGGCGTCGTAGACCATGGACTCGGTGCGGAGTTCCACCAGGCCGCGGACACGCCGCTGGTCGTCGCGGCGCTCGCTGACGAGCACGACGTTCTGGTTGGCGAAGACCTTCCACAGCGGCCCGCCGTAGTTGACCGCACCCAGGTTCAGCCGGTCGCCCCCGGCCCCCGAGGCGGTCGATTCGGCGAACGTCGCCCGCATGTGGCCGCAGGTCATGTCCTCGTCGCCGCTGACCAGGTGCACCTCTCCAAAGAACATCGCGGTCGCCGGGGCCAGGTCGGGGCCCTGTTGCGGCCCCAGCCCGCTGCGGCCGAAGTCCACGTAGCGCATCTCCCGCGTCCAAGTCACCGTGGACGGCCGGGGCGTCGCCAGTTGCGCCCCGCTGAGGTCCTTGTCCATCAGCATCTCCAGCCGGCCCGGGCCGTCCACCTGAGCAATCCCTGCCCCGCGCACGAACTGGCCGTTGGGGTCCCTGAAGGCCTGGAAGTGAACCTCGCCGGCGATCAGCGCGCTGTCGCGGCCGGTGTGCCGGACCGGCTCCCCGCGCATCACCGCCGTGCGCGCAGAGGGGTTACCCCGCAGGTCGTCGGCGAAGGCCTGCCACCGGCCTTGCTCAGTACCACCCCCGACCACGACGTGCCCGGTGGCCGTGACGGACGTGATGGCCGTGCGGGCCCGGCCGGCGCCGTCAAGCGGGCGCCGCTCCACGGCGACCAGCAGCTCATCGCACCGCAGGCGGTCGCCGGTGTCCCCGCCGGACACCTCCACGTCACCTCGGAAGCACGCCTCGCGGATGTAGATGCCTCCTTGGGCAGACTCATCGCGCGCGATCACGGCATCCACCGAGTCGCGCCAACTGATGGACTCCAGGTCCTCCCCCTCCTCTCCTGCAATCGGAGCCGCCGCCGAGCCCGCCGGCTCTCCACCAGCGGACGAGAGGGCAGACGACATGGCCAGTTCACCGGAGGTCCCCCCGCGGCCGGCCGGGCGAACCATGTAGCCGGCGCCCTGCAACCTGGCCTTGTCACCCGCGACGGACATCTCAAACAGCATCAGCGGGCAAAAGATCTGCTCTCCCCCGGCGAGGCTCAGCATGGCCGGGCTGTCGGCGGCCCCGGTGAGCCGACCCAGGCGGCGGTCGCCGGTCTGGCCGGCCACGCGGCGGAACTCAAACTCGCGGCACAGGGCCGACGTCTCACCGTCGAACAGGTTCACGGCAGTGCCTTGGCCTGAGACGGTGACGTTCCTCCGCGAGGGTGTATCGGTGTAACCGGTGGGGAGGATCTCCACCGGCCCGCTCCAGGTGATGGTGACGGGCTCCGCAGTCGGCTGCGTTGCCGGGGAGGGCGCGGCGGCGCGGGCTTCGACCGCAGGCGCCTCGCCTTCGGCGGCGGCGGGAGCGGCTGGGCGCTCGGGGGTGGCCGTGGGTCCGGCCTGCTCGCCGGTGCGCTCCACCATGGCGCGGGCCCACTGGAACTCCATCGACAGGCTGTCGGCCCCGCGGATGTATCGAGCGCCCTGGGCCACGCGGACGTCGCCGTAGAACGTGGCGACGTAGACGTTCTTGCCACGGCGGCGCGCCGCGGCCGCCAGCTCCTGGGCCGTCGGCTCGGAGGCGGCGATCGCGACGGGCATGGTCTCCACCGGGGCGGTCGCCGTCAGCTCCAGCGCCTCAGGTGCGGCGCCCGGTAAGCCGCCCGTCGGCAGGCCCAGCAGCTCGGTCTCCTCCTGGCCGGGGGCGTAGCGAACCACCAGGCTGTCCCCGTGCTCCAATCGCAGCATCTGGAGTTCCTGGGGGTCTTCGTTCCACTGCATCGACAGCCCGTGCCCGGAGATCTCCACCTGCTGCGAGGTCACGTGGACGCGATCGTTGGTGTACAGCAGCAGCTTGTCATTGTCGAAGTGCACGTTGTCGGCGGTGACCTGAACGACGTTGGGATCGCTGATGCGCTCCTCGACCGGCGGCCCCTCGGCCGGGGGCGCGCGGTCCAGGTAGAGCTTGACGTCGCCGCGCAGCTCGCCCCAGACGACCGACAGCCGCATCGAGCCCGGTCCGGAACGCAGGACCCGGGTATGGACCGTGCCCTCCGCGGCGGTGATCTGAACCTGCTGGCCGTCGGCCTGGTAGAGCATGGCCTTGGGCTGGGTGAGCACGTACACGCCCTCCTCGGTCCTCTTGTACGCCGGCGCCGAGAAGACGCGCCGGAGCCGGCCCTGCTGGTCGCGGTCGGTCGTGCGGAAGTCGGTGCCCTCCTCCGGCTCGACCACGCCGCGGGTCGCCGGGGTCCGCGAGACCTCCACCGGCGGCGCGGGTGGCACGGCCGGGCGCTTGGCACCCACGCCCGTGATGGCCAGGTAGATCAGATACAGGAGCACCACGGCTCCCAGGCTGCCGCCCAGCAACGCCAACCGACGTTTCATGATGCCTGCTCCCTTCCGCCTCCGCGGTACCGGGCCAGGACCGTCTCCCAGGTCCCGGCCTGTTTGAGAATCATCTCCAC
>JALHTV010000155.1 GCA_022866005.1 Phycisphaerae bacterium | reverse complement strand
GCTCGGCGAACAGGCTCCACTCGTGCAGGAATGCCAGGAGCGTCGCCCGGTAGGAGTTCTCCACGATCTTGGTGGTCTCCGACTCGATCGGCCGGTCCATCACGGTCAGGGGGAAGTCGGTGGTGTTGAGGACCTCGTTGAGGAATTTCACCACGCGGTCGCGGGCGGCCGGGGTGCACCCGCTGCACACGCGCCAGAAGTCCCGGATCGAGGAGACGTACTCCTTGCCCGGCATGACGCGCTCGAAGCTGTGGGCCAGCAGCGGCGGGGAATCGATCCCCCGAGCGGCGAAGGCCTTCTTCATGATCGGCCAGGCCACGAATTCCGTCGTGCCCGGGGCGACGGTGGTTTCGATCAGCACCAGGCAATTGGCGGGGACCTTCTCACCGAGGGTCCTCATGGTCGCTTCCAGGGCCGACATCTCCACCTCGCCCGTCCTCATGTTGCCCAGATCGTGCTTGGTGTAGTCGCACTGGACGTCCACCACGACGCAGTCGGCCAGACCCAGGCAATCGCTGTTGTACGTGGCCACGAGGGTTTTCTTCTCATTGACGCAACGGGCGATCATCTGATCGACCTGCGGGTCCTCGGCCGTCACCGGCGACTGGCCACGATTCAGCAGTGGAATCTTCCAGTAGCTTCGCGTGCTGGGACGCTGACAGCCGATGACGAACTTGCTGCTCTTGCCGGTCTTCTTGTCCACCGTGTCGGCGATGATGGCGGCCATGACGGCCCCGACAAAGCCCACCCCCATGACCACGACGATCTCCTTGCCCTCTTTCCGCGCGGCCGTGGCAAGGGTCTGGATGCGCTTGAGCTCCGCCGCGTAGTCCTGCTCCTGCGGGATGGGAAACTTCTCGCCCGAGGGGCTGGCCGAAAACGCTGTCATGGGGTGCCTCCCGTCCAAAGGACCGCTGCAAGCCCACCGCAATGGGGGCTTTAGGCCATGATGCTACACCGACCCGCACGGGGCGTCAACGCCGCCGTTCCCTCCATCCGCAGGGCAGAGGGCGGCGGATGTCCTGTGAAAAGCCCTACGCGACAATCTGCGCCGTCTGGTGACCAGGCCCCAGCCGGCACCAACGCCTGATTCCCCCCTCCAGCGCCGCCGTTGCCTATCTGGCCAGGGCCGGCGGCGCTTGGCCGTGGCTAACTGGCCAATTGACAAGGGGATGGATTGGCGTTATCATAAGTCGCGGAGTGGGGCGAATGCCGTGGCGTCGCCCTGAGGCGACGCATGCGTTTCTGCGAATAGTTGGAGGCCGTATTTCACGACCCCCGGCCGCTGGCGCTGTCGGGCCGAGGCGCCGGAAGGCGGTTTGCCCGCTCTTGAAGCCCTCTTGGAAACTGTTGGCACAAGAGAGCACACGATGAAAAGACCCGCCATCCTGGCGATGCTGCTGGTGGTCTGCGGCATCGCCAACAGCGCATCGGCGTTGGTGCTCGACTTTCAGTGCGCCGGCACCGGGGACTGGAACGTGGCCGCCAACTGGGAGGCCACCACCCGGACAGGCGTTCCCGATGGCAGTGGGACCCACCGAGTGCCGACCACGGCCGACAACGTGTTCATCCGCGACGGCAACGTGGTGACGATCGGCAGTGACCCCAGCGCCACCTTCGCGCTGGGCGACCCCTCCACACCGGGCCTGGGCATCGGCAGCCTGGGGTACATAGGCTACCGTTGCGACCCCAACATCGACCCCAACCAGTATCTGCTCTATCGCGACAAGAGCACGGTGATCCTAAAGGCAGGCGGCACTCTCAGCGCCGGGCGCGGGCTGGATCTCTACATCACCCTCGGCGGGACCTATTCGGGCGAGCTGATCCAGGAGGGCGGGCTCTATGAGGGAGGCCAGTGGACCTCCATCGGCTACGGGGGCGGCTACACCTACATTGGCACCGACCCCAACGACCCCAATGTGCCCGTCACGATATCCGACTTCAGCCCCGTCGGCAGGTACGTTCTGAAGGATGGGATCATCCGGGCGGCCGACCCGGCAAACGCCAACTCGAAAGAGAACGTCATGTACATCGGCAACCAGGGCGGGACCGGCGAGTTCATCATGGAGGGCGGTACGATCATGACCAGGCCGCACCTGGGACTCGACGACGGCACGAAGGGCTGCAAGTTCGAGGTCGGCAACAACCAGACCTACGGCACCTGGTGCCCCAAGAGCTACGGACACGTTCGTATCCAAGGCGGCACCGTGTTCGTTCAGGACAACTGGGATGTCGCCCGGGGAGGCGCCGCAGGGCTCCTTGAGCTTACCCAGAACGGCAAGGCCAGCATCGACGACCTGATCGTCGGCGTGGGGTGGAATCTCGACGATGCCCGTCTCTATCCGTCCAGGGGCACCGCGATCATCGACGGGGATGCGGTTCTGGTCGCGGACAGGTTGACGATGGGCGATAACAACGCGTACGGCTACCTCACGGTGGATGGGAACGCGATGGTCCGCTTCACCAACGTCGACGGCCAGATGAACCACCTGGGCAGGTCTCGCGTCCGGAGCAACTCCGTCCTGTTGCCGGGCGAAGGGACGTTGAACGTCAAGGGCGGGTCGGTGGCCTTCAGACCGGCCCTGAGCAATACAACCTCCGGCAGCGTGTACCTGGGGTTCACGCAGGCCGCCTCCGGCACCGCCGGGATGAACATCCACTCCACCGGGGTGCTCCACGTCACCGGGGGCCAGATCTCCTTCGAGGCCGGCGGGACGGCCAGGCAGTACGTCGACCTCGGCGCGTCCTACAGCAACGCTGCCTACAACTACCCGACGGGCATCATTGACGTGACCGGCGGCTCGTTCGTGACGATCGCCTCCAACATTGAGCGGTGGAAGGACCCCAACAACCCGAACGAGGGAACGTACTTCACCAAGTTCCCGGTCGACGTGAGGGTGGCCGTCGCCCTGGACAGCGTGGGCATCGTCCACATCGGCCCGTACGGGTACTTCAGCGTGGACGGCAACTTCGAGATGGACCCCAGCAACCGCGGCGCGAGGGCCGCGGCCACGCTGATCATGGACGTGGGCGATGCGCGCAGCTCCAAGCTGCTCCTGACCGGCTCCGCCAAGCTCGCCGACCACCTGGTGATCAATCAATGCCCGGGCTACAGGCCTGACCAGGGGGACGAGTTCACGCTCATTGAGACCTCCAAGACACTCAGCGATCCGAATGACGCGTACTTCACCGGAGACTTTGCCAGCATCACGTCCGACAACATCGTTGGCCAGTTGAAGGACCCCAACGATCCCAACGGCCTGACGTACCTGCCGCTGTGGCGGGGCTCCACGTCCGGCAACAAGTACATCGCGGAGTTCATCGGTGCCAGGGTCGGCGACGCCAGCGGTGACAACAGCGTTGATGGCAGCGACCTGGCGTTGATGGGTGGGGCGTGGAGCCGGAGCGGTCAGACGTGGGCGACTGGTGACTTTACCGGCGACGGGCTGGTGGACGGCAGCGACTTGGCGTTGATGGGCGGCAACTGGGGCTGGTCTGCTCCGCTTCCGGGTCCGGCACCGCCGGATCGACCGATACCCGAGCCCGCCTCCGCGGGTCTGCTGATAGTCCTAGGTCTTGCCCTACTGAGGCGCAGACGGCGCGGCTAGGTGCTTTTGGGATACGCTACGGCGTGGCAGGCCCCGCCTCCGCGGGTCTGTTGGCTGCTTGCGGTGTGGGGCTGTTGCGACGCCGCAGGCGGAGATAGTCGCTCGCAGGCTGTGCTACGGTGGGCAGGCCCGACACGGGTGGCCCGCATCGAACCTCGTCAGTAGCGGGGGCGCGCTCGCTACCGCTTTTCATCAGCACAGCGTTCTGGGCGAAGATGGCTGCGGGCGCGTCACTTACGGCCAATACCACGAAGCGGTGCAGATGAATCTTGCCTCCATTGCGCTCCCAATCCCACGCCAGAAAACACATAATGGTGACGGGCCGGGCGGCGTAGCTCAGAGACAGAGCGGTCCGCAAGGGCAGGTCGCAAGTTCAAATCTTGCCACGCCCGGTTCCGTCTTTTTTCGATTATGAGCGAACTGACCGATGCCAGCCTGGTTGGCGCGGCTCTGGCCGGTGATACGGAGCCCTTCTGCGCCCTGGTGCGCAGATATCAGGACCACGTCTACGGCGTGACCCTGGGAATCCTCGCCGACTTCCACCTGGCCCTGGATGCCGCGCAGGAGGCGTTCTTGTGCGCGTACTGCGAACTGCCCAAGCTGAGAGATGCGGCCCGGTTTGGTGCCTGGCTGTGCGGGATCGCCCGCAATACAGCCTTGGAGATTCGGCGCGATCGCCAGCGACAGCAGACCCTGGCGCAGAAGGCCTCCGCCCGGGCCGTGGCGCCCGAAACGGAACCGTCGGCTCAGGAACTTGCCGAGGCTGCGGAGCAGCGGGGGGTGGTGCAGCAGGCCTTGCTCCGCGTCAACGAGAAGGATCGCGAGGCCCTGACGCTCTACTACGCCGACGGGTTGGATTATTCGGAGATATGCGGCTTCCTGGGCATCAGCTCCGGGACGCTCAAGGGGCGCCTCCAGCGCGGACGGGCGACCCTGCGAAAGGAACTGACCATGGTTGAGCAGGCCTGCAAGGACAACGCACCGGATGAGGCCTTTGTCCGGCGACTGGAACAGGCCCTCCGCATATTCGGCGCCAAGGGTCCGCCTACGCATCACCTTCCCTCCCCGTGGGCTCAGTCGTTGCGCCAGGAGACCCGGCGTCTCCTGAAAGATGGTGAGGACGGCTTCCGGGTAGATCTGGCCCTGTCTCATTCCGGATCGCGCCGACAGCGGTGGTTCTCCGTTATCCATTTCGGCCTGCGCCGCGACCCCAAGAGCCTACAGGAATTGGAGCGCATGCTGGAGGACCGCTCCGCGCACATCCGGCGCCGTGCCGTCAGCTGGTATGCCAGCCGCATCCATCCAGGCCGCTCTGTGACGGGGCCCTTTGAGATAGGAACTCCGGCGGAGGCGAGCGTTCCAGGTTTGGGCAGGCTGTTGGCTCGCACCATCGACGAGAACTTCAACGTCCGCCTTTCCGCCGTTCAGGCGCTTGGTGCCTACCGCAACGCAGGCGATCCGCTGGTGGCCCAAGCTTTGCAGAACGCCCTGGCGGACCCCAAGCACAAGGTCAGGCATGCTGCCGCTCGCATCCTGGGCGTCCCATGCCCGGGATGTGGCAAGACGTGGTAGGAACAGCACGAACTGTCTAGGACACGACGTCAAGGGGTAGATGGCGGGGGACCGATATCAACCTTCGGTGCAATCAGGCTGGTTATAAGCCCCTGAAATCAGTAGGATAATAACGACGGGTGGC
>JALHTV010000014.1 GCA_022866005.1 Phycisphaerae bacterium | reverse complement strand
GCCGCAAGACACACCTGCCGGCCAAGGTCGCCGGCACCGACAAGGACAAGAACACCAAGACGGTGGTCCTGACGAACATGCAGACGGACGTCAGGCTGCCCGGTGACACATTCGAGCTCAAGCCCGGCTTCGGGTGGACGGTCAACACCCAGCCCCTGCCCCGGCGCAGCGGGCAGAACTCTCCCCAGTCGCAGGCAAGTCCGCTTCCACCTGGCGAGCAGTCTCCGCCGTTGCAGACCCCCGGCCAGAAGCGCCTGGGGACCTGATCGCGCCTTCAGTCCCGTGGAGCGGCCGGTTTCACGTCTCTGCTCGTTCTGCGGCTGGGGAACCTGCGATTGCAGACACCCCACCAAGGCCGTATAGTGGCACCTTCGCACAGTGAACGGCCGGCCTGGCTGCACTGGAGGCCCCTGCGTGAATCGCATCGTCATCAACGCCGACCTGGGCGAGCAGGTCATCAGTCGGCACGTCTTTGGCCACTTCGCCGAGCACCTGGGCCGGTGCATCTACGGCGGCATCTGGGTGGGTGAGGATAGCCCCATCCCCAACGTCCGCGGCATCCGCAGCGACGTCGTCGGGGCCTTGCGGGCGATTCGCATCCCCGTACTCCGCTGGCCGGGCGGATGCTTCGCGGATGAATACCACTGGACCGACGGCATCGGCCCGCGCGCCAAACGCCCCAGCATGGTCAACACCCACTGGGGCGGAGTGGTCGAGGACAACTCCTTCGGCACGCACGAGTACCTGGACCTCTGCGACCAGCTTGGCTGTGAGCCGTACATCTGCGGCAACGTCGGCAGCGGCACGGTGCGCGAAATGCAGCAGTGGGTGGAGTACCTCACCGCCCCCGCCGGGCCGATGGCCGACCGCCGCCGCGCCCACGGGCGGCCTGACCCGTGGAAGATCGCCTTCTGGGGCGTCGGCAACGAGAGCTGGGGCTGCGGGGGGCGAATGCGGGCAGACTATTACGCCGACCTGTACCGCCGCCACGCCTGCTACCTGCGCAACTTCGGCGATAACAGGCTGTTCCGCATCGCCTGCGGACCCAGCGGCGGCGACACCGCCTGGACCGAGGTGCTCATGCGCGAGGCCGGGCGGCACATGGACGGCCTGTCGGTGCACCATTACAGTCGCTTTCCCCCGCCGCAGCGGCAGACCGCGACGGTGTTCGATGAGGCCGGGTGGATCGGCATCCTGAAGCTCGCCCTGCGGACTGAGGAGATCATCGCCAGCCACAAGGCGGTCATGGACAGGTACGACCCGGCCAGGCGCGTGGCGATCATCTTTGACGAGTGGGGCGCGTGGTGGGAGGTCGAGCCGGGCACGAATCCGCGCTTCCTGTACCAGCAGAACACGCTCCGCGACGCGATGGTGGCGGCGGTGAGCCTGGACATCTTCGCGCGGCACTGCGACCGCGTGCGCATGGCCAACCTCGCCCAGACGGACAACGTGCTCCAGGCCGTGGTGCTCACCGAGGGCGAAAAGATGTTGCTGACGCCCACCTACCACGTCTTTGACATGTTCCAGGTGCACCAGGATGCCACGCTTCTGCCGCTGGACCTGCGGTGCGACACCTACACCCTGGGCGAGGTCGCCGTCCCCACGCTCAGCGCCACGGCCAGCCGCGATGGGAGCGGGGCCAGAAAGGTCCATCTGTCGCTGAGCAACCTGGACCCCAACACCCCTGCCGACGTCGAGTGCGTCATCCGCGGCCGGAAGCTGTCGGGCGTTTCGGGGAGGGTCCTGACGGCCAAGGACATGAACGCGCATAACACGTTCGACGCTCCCGACGCGGTTCGCCCGACGCGGTTCGATGGCGCGAAACTTTCCGGCGAGAATCTGGCGGTGGCGCTCCCACCCAAATCCATCGTCGTACTGGAGCTGGTGTCACCGTAGCGAGAGGGACTGACATGAAGCGATTTCTTGCGCTCGTGATGGTCGCTGCCCTGTGGTCGGCGGTATCGCAGCCTTGCGCCGCCCAGGCCAACGCACCACCCATTGTGCCCAAGGTTCCCAAGGGTCTGCCGGCCTTTCCGGGGGCTCAAGGGTTCGGCGCCGGCGCCACCGGCGGGCGCGGTGGGAAGGTGATCTACGTCACCAACAACGATCCCTCCGGCCCGGGCAGCTACTCCCAGGCCATCCAGACCCCCGGCCCGCGAATCATCCTGTTTGCCGTCAGCGGGACGATCCCCTACCCGTTCCAGTGGATCACTGAGGGCGACCTCACGCTCATCGGCACCACCGCCCCGGGCGAGGGCGTGGAGATTCTCGGCCGGCTCCCCATCGCCTCCTCGAACATCATCGGCCGTGGCATGCGATTCAGCAACCGGCCGCCGCTGGATGAGGACGTGGTCCAGACCGCCGACGTCCGGCGCGACGTAATCGTCGACCATTGCAGCTTCCGCTACGGCAGCGACGAGCTGGTGCGGTTCAAGGGCAACGGGGCGTCGCTGGGGAGAGTCGACGGCCTGACGGTGCAATACTGTATCCTCGGCCCGGGCCTGGCGGGGCTGGGCTGCCATCCCTGGGGGGCCGAGCTGGACGGGTATGGCTCCATCCACCATAACGTCTGGTACCACTTGCTCGACCGCGTGCCCAAGACCCTGGGCGCCCTGTGGGACTGGCGCAACAACCTCATCTACAACTGCCGCAACGGCTATCTGCGATTACCCGACATCCGCTTCAACATGATCAACAATTACGTCATCGACCGCCCGGACAGCCCCTTCCGTTACACGTTCATGTATCACCCCAACCTCCACGACAGCGGCAACCTGCGCGAGGCGGACGGCAAGGTCACCGGCGAGCTGGTCTGGTTCGCGCCCCCGTTTCGCGACTACGTCCCGCCCTTCCCCGTCGCGCCGGTGACCACGCACAAGGCAGATGAGCTGGAGGCGATGCTGACGCCCATCGCCGGGGCGTTCCTGCCCAGCCGCGACGCCACGGACCGCCACTTCATCGAGGGATTGACCGCGCGGACCGGCAGAATCCCCTACTGGGAGGGGCCGCCGGGCTCCTGGGCGCGGGGTAAGGGCTCGCCCCTGAAGTTCACAAAGGAGTGGTACGAGCGGTGGACCCCTGAGTCCTGCCCACCGCCGGCGGCTGGGGCGAAGCCGCCCGCCGACAGCGACCGGGACGGTATGCCGGACGACTGGGAGCAGGCCCACGGCCTGAACCCCGCCGACGCCACCGACGGACCGGCCGACGCAGACGGGGACGGCTACACCACCGTCGAGGAGTTCCTCAACCGCACCGATCCGCATCAGGCCGTCGACTACACCAAACCGGAGAACAACGTCCACACGCTTCACCCAGCCCCATAACCGGCCGCCCGCGCGCCGCGCCCGCCCGGACGGCCGGAGAGCTTCGACGGAGAAACACTGATGACAACCCGCCCCGCATCGTGGCTGGTTGGGGGAGCCGCGGCACTCGTCCTGCTGATCTCCGCGGCCCAGGCCCAAGAGGCCACCCCCAGCACCGGCAAGACCGCAAGGGCTGTCTCTGAGGGCAGCGACGGCAAGCTGGCCTACGCCGCCGACGCCCAAGGCAACCGCATCGTGGACTTCTCCCATTGCGGCTACGCCGGCGGCGAGCGCGACATTCCCGACGCCCCCATCCGCGTCGTCGTGCCCCCAGCCGCCGGTGATGCCGGTGCGCGGATCCAGGCGGCCCTGGACTACGTGGCCTCACTGCCACCCGACGCGGACGGCCTGCGCGGGGCGGTGCTGCTGGGCAAGGGGCGCTACGAGGTTGGGGGGCAGTTGCTCATCCGCGCCTCGGGGGTGGTGCTCCGCGGCAGCGGGATGGGCACCGACGGCACCGTGCTGGTCGCCGCCGGTCTGGACCGCAGGACGCTGATCCGGATCGTCGGGGCCCCCGACCGCACCGAGGCGGCCCCCATCCGCAAGATCACCGACACCCTCGTGCCGGTGGGGGCAACGAAGCTCTCCCTGGACAACACCGAAGGGCTGAAGGTCGGCGACGCGGTCCTGGTGCGCAGGCCCTCCACGGCGGAGTGGATCGACGCCCTCGGTACCGGCGAAAACCCCTGGCGCGACTGGCGGCTGAACTGGAAGCCCGGCTCGCGGGACATCGTCTGGGACCGCACCGTCACCGCCATCGACGGCCACACGATCACCGTCGATGCCCCGATCACCACGGCCATCGAGAAGCGCTTTGGCGGCGGGACGGTGACCGCGTACACCTGGCCGGGACGGATCAGCCAGGTGGGCGCAGAGAACCTGCGGTGCGAGTCGGCCTTCGACACCGCCAAGGCCAAGGACGAGAACCACTCCTGGGTCGCCATCACGATGGACAACGCGCAAGACGCCTGGGTGCGTCAGGCGGCGTTCGTGCACTTTGCCGGCGGTGCGGTGGCCGTGGGGGATGGCTGCAAGCAGGTGACCGTGCAAGACTGCCTCTCCTCGGCACCGGTCAGCGAGATCGGCGGCTATCGGCGGCACACGTTTTTCACCCGGGGTCAGCAGACGCTGTTCCTGCGGTGCTCCAGCGAGCAGGGGCGGCATGACTTCGCCGTGGGCCACTGCGCCGCCGGGCCCAATGCCTTCGTCTACTGCGAGGCCCGCGAGGCGCTGGATAGCAGCGGCCCCATCGAGGATTGGGCGGGCGGTGTGCTCTACGACAACGTGGTGATCGACGGGAACTGCCTGGTCCTCTCGCACCGCGGGCTGCACGGGGAGCGCTACGGGTGGTCCGCGGCCAACTGCGTGCTGTGGAACTGCCACGCCGCCCGCATCGAGTTCCTCACGCCCCCCACCGCCGGCGGCTGGGCGTTTGGGAGCTGGGCGGAGTGCTTCGGCAATGCCGTCTGGGAGGCGAACAACGACTTCGTCAGCCCGCGCAGCCTCTATCAGGCGCAACTGGCCCAGCGCGTGGGCGAATCCGCCGGGCGGCGCGTGGGCGACGGGCCGCAGTATCCCCCCGGCGGCACCAGCCCCACCTACGAGCAGGCCGCCAAAGCGGCGGCCGCCTCCAACGCACCGGCCCAGACCGTCGCCGACCTCGTCAAGCAGTCCGCAGCCAGGAGAATCCCCACCGACCCCGGGGCGGCGCCCACGGTGGAGCAGGTCATCAAGCAGCATCCTGAACTCCTGCCCAAGGCTGACAGGCCCGCAGGGAAGAAGCTCGCCCTGGTCAACGGGTGGCTTGTCTGCGACGGCAAGCTGCTGACCGGCGGCAGGACGGGGACGGTCTGGTGGCGTGGTGACATCACCCCCGCCGAGGCCGCCCAGGCCGCCGACGCCGTCACGCGCTTCGTCCCCGGGCGCGTCGGGCGCGGGTACACCGACGACCTGGGGGAGATGACGGACCGCATGGTCGCCAAGGGCTGGGCAGTGTTGGACTACCACTACGCCCTGTGGCACGAGCGGCGGCGCGACGATCATCAGCGCGTCCGGCGGGCGGACGGCAACGTCTGGCCGCCGTTCTACGAGCTGCCCTTTGCCCGCAGCGGGGTGGGGGCAGCCTGGGACGGGCTGAGCAAGTATGACCTGACCAAGTACAACCCCTGGTACTGGATGCGCCTGCGGCAGTTCGCCGACCTGGCCGAGCAGAAGGGCCTGGTGCTCCTGTACCAGAACTATTTCCAGCACAACATCCTTGAGGCCGGGGCGCACTGGGCCGACTTCCCCTGGCGGTCTGCCAACAACATCAACGACACCGGCTTCCCCGAACCGCCCCCCTACGCCTCCAATAAGCGGATCTTCCAGGCGCACCTCTTCTACGACACCACGCACCCCGTCCGCCGGCCCCTGCACGAGGCCTATATCCGCAAGTGCCTGGATGCGTTCGCCGACAACAGCAACGTCATCCAGTCCACCAGCGCCGAGTTCACTGGGCCGGTGGAGTTCGTGCGGTTCTGGCTGGACACGATCGCGAGCTGGCAGAAGCAGACGCGCAAGGACGCACTGGTCGCCCTGAGCTGCACCAAGGACGTGCAGGACGCCATCCTGGCCGACCCGCCGCGCTCCAAGATCGTCGACGTCATCGACATCCGCTACTGGCACTACCAGGCCGACGGCACGCCCTACGCCCCCGCCGGTGGCAAGAACCTTGCCCCCCGCCAGCACGCCCGGCAATTGCGCCCCAGGCCCAGCTCCTTCGAGCAGGTCGTCCGCGCGGTCCGCGAGTATCGCACCAAGTTTCCCGACAAGGCCGTCATCTATAGCGGCGACGGCCTGGAGCACGGGTGGGCGGTGCTGATGGGCGGCGGGTCGCTGCCGGACATCCGGGCCAAGCTCGACCCCCAGCTGCTAGCAGCCATCGCGCGGATGACGCCGGCCGAGCTGGTCTCCGGTGACCAGCAGTCGCCGACGCTCCATAGCCTTGGCGACGGAGCGTGGTGCCTGGCCGAAGCGGGCGCGAACTACCTGGTCTACTCCTCCGATGGCAAGCCCATCACCCTGGACCTGGGCACCGCCAAGGGCGAGTTCGCCGTCCGCTGGATCGACCCTGCCAGTGGCAAGATGACCGCCGCCGGCCCCGTCACCGGCGGCCAGACTGTGTCGCTCCAGCCGCCCAGCCCCGGCCCCTGTGCCGTGTGGCTCGCAAGGGCGGACAAGGCCCGCTAGCCCCAGCCCGTTAGTATATTGCGCGCGGGCGGGCGCCTGTTGAGCGGTTTTCTCGATTTCGGTCCCGCATTGACAGGCCATTCTGCCGGTGCATAGAATCCCGGCCATCCGATAGCCGCACGGTCTTCGACCTGGATAGGGCGACATGGCGGTAAGAGGCGGGATAGCACGGGCGGCATGGCCGCACGTACCGCTGGGCCGGTGGTGTGTGTGCAGGACTGCCCCTGTCGCAGTCCGCATCGCGCGCCCCGTGCCGGCCTTGGGGTCTGCCCGGCCGAGCGCGAATCCCCGTCCCTCACTACCGCACCGCCGTCCAGAACGCTCCCGGGCCACGGCGCTCGCCACGGTCAAGCGGATTGGCGCGCGGGGGTTTGGCTGAATGGCGGCCGATCTGCACTGAGGGTCAGTGCCGCCGACGCACGCGCTGCGCTTTCCGGATTATCCCGCTCTGGTCTGGTCCCCATGACCTCCATGCATCGGCGGACAAGAACCCCCTAACGTCGCGCCCGGCTGCACGCACACGGATCATGCCGCCTGTCGAAGGACCTGCTACGGAAAGGACTACTCATGCGATCAAGGACATTGGCACCCGCCGTCTTGGGGCTGATCGTCGCTGCCCTGGCTGCTCCGTGGGCGTCGGTGCACGCAGGCCCGCCAGCCGAGACCTGGCTGACTGCCAACGAGCCCAATGCCCCCCCGCCGGTGGGGCCGACCGGCAAGACGGAAGAACCCTGCCCCCCGGGCGGAGAGTGGGCCAAGCCGCTGCCCATTTCCTTCGGCCTGGAGTATGTGCTGGCGAGCGACTATGTGTTCCGCGGGATCAACTACAGCGAGTACGCCGGCGAAGGCCGAGAGAAGCTCAACCATCAACTGATGCCCTGGGTCGAGGTCGACACCGGCCCGTTCGGCGTCTGGGGGGTGTGTCTGTGGTTCGAGTGGTACGCGGCCACGGACAAGATCACCACCAGCACCGACAGCCACCTCTACGAAGTGGACTACACGGGCTATTGGCGCTACAAGATTGCCCCGGCGGCGACCACCGTCGAGCTGGGCTGGTCGGCCTACACCTATCCACAGTCCGCCGGCGACGCCCACACCACCTACGAGATCTACGCCACGCTCAGCTTCGACGATAGTTCGCTGTTCGGCACCGAGGCGCCCGTGCTCAACCCCAGCATCGGCTACTGGCACGACATCGACCTTATCCAGGCCGGGTGGCTGGAGGTGGCCGTGGAGCACCCCTTCGAGCTGGGCGGGTTTGACGCCCTCAAGAACACGCCGTTTCTGAAGAACCTGACCGTCACGCCCTCGCTGGCGCTGGGCGTGGATCATCGGTATCTCCCCAAGGCGCTGGGGACAGGCCAACCGGCCACGCGGCTGGGCAACATCACCTACGGCTTGGACGTCTGCTACGACCTGTCCGGTGCGCTGGGCCTCCCCGCCCAGGCGGGCAGCCTGACGGTCGGCGGGTTCCTGAACTTCAGCCAGGCCCTGCGGGACGAGCTGATTAACGATGAGCTATGGGGTGGGCTGAAGGTATCGTATTCCTGGTGACGTCAAGGGCGCCGGCTGCTGCGCGGCCGGCGGAGAATGCAGGAGGCGAGCGATGAACAGGGAATGGTACTGGGCGGCGTTGATCACCTACTCGGTCCTGATGGTCGTCATCGGCGTGATCACCCGCACCTCGGCCCAGCGGCTTCGGCGGGCGTCCTCGGAGCATTTGGAGTTCTGGATCGCCCAGCGCCAACTGCCCGGTTGGTGGTTGGCCGTGTCTCTAACGGCCGGGTGGCTGATGCTGGGCTGGTTGAGCTACGGGATGGCGCAGGTGTACAAGTACGGGGCCACGGGGCTGTGGATCCTGCCGATCCCCTGGTTCATCCTGTGTTTCATCATCGTGGCCATGGCCCCGCTGGTGCGGCGGATCGGCGCGGTCAGTCTGCCTGAGGCCTTCCACAAGCGTTACGGCCTGAGTGCTCGGGCGCTGCTGGCGGGGCTGTCGTTCTTCGTGTTCATCCTCTGGACGCAGGCGGAGCTGTTCATCGGTGGACAGATTATCAGCCCCTTCCTGGGCCTGCAGGACAGTCCCTGGCTCGTGGTCGCCCTGCTCGTGCTGCCCGTGATGATCTACATGTGCCTGGGGGGCTTTCGGGCGGTGGTGTTCACGGACGTGGTGCAATTCGGCTTCATGGCCGTCTTCATGATCATCCTGGCCGCCGTGGCCGTCGGCGCGGCCCACCGGGCCAGCGCTGGGGACATCCTTGGGGCCTTGGCCCAGGCCACGCCCCCGGCCGGGGCTAAGGGCGATGTGTTCAGCCTGGGCTCCTTGGGCTGGGTGTTCCCGCTGGTGTTGCTGCTGGGGTTCCTGCCTGGCTGGATGGTCGAGCAGGACCTGACGCTTCGTCTCCAGGCCGCCCGGACCACGCGCGACGCCCGCAGAGCAAGCCTCCTGGCGCTGGTGCTCATCACCGTGTTCATCCTGGTGCTGCCGAGTCTGGTAGCCTTCTGCGCGATCGTGGCCTTCCCGCCCACCGGCACGATGCCGGCCAGGCAGCTCGGGTCGGACGCCACCAACATCGTGGCAGCCTTCATCACGACGATGCACCCGGCGCTGTCGGTGTTCATGATCCTGGGCGTGATTGCCTGCCAGATGTCCACGGTGGACACGTTCGCGAACGTCTCCGCCATGCCGCTGGCCTATGACATCTTCGTGCCCGGGGTCCTTAAGGGCCGTCCTTCGGCCCGGATGCGGGTGAGGATCGGGCAGTTGGCGACGCTGGTGGCGCTGATCGTCGCGGCCCTGCTGGCCATGATCAGCCGCTCCCTGGGTGACGTGTACAACATCTCTTCGGGCGTGCTCTCGGCCTGCATTGCGGTACCGGCCTTGTTCGTCTTCTGGAAGCGCACCACGCTGCCAGCCGTGCTGAGCGCGGCGATCGCCGGGTTTGTCGGCACGGTCGGCATGTACTTCTTGGAGAACAAGGCCGTCGCGGCGTGGTTCGTGCTGCCCAAATGGCTCCAGGCCTCGGCAGGATACAATTACGTAGCCACGGGGGTGGTCCTTTCGATAGGCACGATTGTCCTGGTCAGCCTGATCACGCCCAAGCCCCCTCGGGCGGCGCTGGAAAGCGTGCGCCCGGCGCCCGTGGACGACTGGGAGGAATTCACCGCCGGCCTGCCCGGCCAGCCCCTCCAGAGGGCAAAGGAACCGCTGGAGATCGTCCCGGGCAGCGGGGTCGGCGTATAGCCGCGGCCGCTCGTCTTGACCCCGATGGCGGCAGCGACGTAGAATGCCTGCATTGGGCCGACTGCGGCCGCAGCCGGCCAGCCGCGCGCGTAGCTCAATTGGATAGAGCATCGGTCTACGGAACCGAAGGTTGCAGGTTCGAGTCCTGTCGCGCGTAGTACTCACAGGAAAGGGGCCTGGTGGGTTCCTCATCATTCTCGAGAAGAACAATCATGCCAGGCAGAGGTGAGGTACGCAGAGATGAGTCTTCTCAAGAAACTCAGGGAGTCGGTTGCCAGTCTCGTAGACCCCGACCGAAAGGAACGAACAGCGACTCAGGCAAGAGGCCTGCGGAAGCTGTTCTTCTCTAAGCGGGAAGGGTTCGATCTCGACCAGGCGCTCTCAGAACTCCGCGTTTCTGAGAAAGATGCCAACGCGGTGATACAGGTTGCCTATGATCAGATCCTGCGGAGAGTATGGCACGATGGAGCGATGGATAAGGGGGAGAAGCGTGCTTTGCAGGCAATCGCCAAAGCCTTTGGACTCTCTGAAGCGGAAGCTCGTCACCTGAATTACCAGTCCGGATTGACCGTGTTTGAGGAGACGTTAGGCATGGCCATAGCAGATGGCATAATTGATCAACATGAGATGCAGCGCCTTCAATTGGTGGCCGCGAGCCTCGACACAAACGTCCCCACGCTGGTGCAGAGATACTATGCGACAGAGGGGGAGCGTTTTCTAAGGAGCTTGTTCTTGAGTGCTATCGAGGACGGGAAACTGGGGGAACAGGAATGGGATCAGATCGTTCACACACTACACGCGTTAGGTTTTACCTCCGACAGTTTCTTGACGGCCATGAAGGCTAATGCACAAACATTTGTAGAGCATGTCTTGGCGGACGCAAAATCTGACGGGAAGATAACGGAGGGTGAAGAAACCACGCTGACGTGGTTGCTCGAGGTTCTGCGCCTGGATGAAGGAATCAAACGATATGTGCAAGATCAAGTCAAGGAATTGAAACTGCTTGATGAAATCAGTCGCGGCCGCTTGCCAATCATCCCGACCCCCCCTTGTCTGTTGGATGCCGGGGAAGTCGCTCACTTTCATGGCCCTGCGTTCTTTTCCCAACTAAAGACTTACAAAAGTGGACCTCAGATTCGAACGTTTCGAGGGGAGGCCACCATAACCGATCAACGCCTGTTGTTCTCTTCCCCGGAGAAATCCTGTCAACTGACTCACCCAAGTATTATTGGAATTGTGAGGGGAGAAAGCGCGGTTGAGATACGCTCAACGGGACGAGCCTCCGGCTACTTTGTGTTTCCTTCGAACCATAGGCTGGGCGCAGCGATATATGACGCCGCGCTACGAAAAGCGAAGCAAACGCTACTGGAAAGCTTTCCAGGGGCTCCCTCGCGATCTATTCCAAGAGAAGTTCGGCAGCGCGTCTGGCAGCGTTATGGCGGCCGTTGCGCGGAGTGCGGGGCAACTAGCTATCTGGAGTTCGATCATATCGTTCCATTTGCCAAGGGAGGGAGCAGCACCGACTCAAACGTGCAACTTCTTTGTCGGACCTGTAACTTGAAGAAGTCGGACCTAATCTGAGCGCGTAAGGTGTGCGTCTCCGGGTCCTGCCGCGCGTATCCGCCCTCACTAGACTCAGCCTCTACCCTCATTTGGCTGACAGTGGACGTTGTCATTCGCCCTGGGGTCGCCTAGACTACGCACCGTGGAAGCTGACGCCGCCCAGCCCCATCCGGCCGCCGCTGCTGCGCAGGGACACCTGTGGCCGCAGGACACCGTCGGATTCGACGACGAGCAGTATCTGACCCAGCAAAGCGCCGCGATCCTGGAGCGCGTCGACCAGGCCGACGGCAAGCTGTACCTGGAATTCGGGGGGAAGCTGGTCTTCGATTATCACGCCGCCCGCGTGCTGCCGGGCTACGATCCCAACGTCAAGATGCGCCTGCTCCAGCGGCTGAAAGCCGACGCCGAGATCATCCTCTGCATCTACGCCGGGCACATCGAGCGGCGGAAGGTACGGGCCGACTTCGGCATCACCTACGACACGGATACGTTCAAGCTCATCGATGATATCCGCGAGTGGGGCCTGGACGTCTCGGCCGTGGTGATCACGCGATTCGAGGGCCAGGCCGCGGCCGAGACGTTCAAGACCCGACTGGAGCGCCGCGGCGTCCGCGCGATCGTGCACGGGCCGATCCAAGGTTACCCCGCCGACGTGGATCGGATCGTCAGCGAGCGCGGCTACGGGAGAAACGCATTCATCGAGACCCGCCGCCCGCTGGTGGTGGTCACGGGCCCGGGCCCCAACAGCGGCAAGATGGCCACGTGCCTCTCGCAGGTGTACCACGAACACACGCGCGGGCGGCGGGCGGGGTATGCGAAGTTCGAGACGTTCCCGATCTGGAACCTGCCGTTACGGCATCCGGTGAACGTGGCCTACGAGGCGGCCACGGCCGACATCCGCGACTTCAACCTGATTGACCCGTTCCATCTGGACGCCTACGGCACCACGGCCGTCAACTACAACCGCGACGTCGAGACCTTCCCGGTGCTGCGCACCATTCTCGAGCGCATTACCTCCGGTGGCAGCACCTATCGCTCGCCCACCGACATGGGCGTGAACCGGGCGGGATTCGCCATCGTCAACGACGACCGCGTCCGTGCCGCCGCGATCCAGGAGATCATCCGGCGGTACTTCCGCTATGCCTGCGAGTACGCCATGGGCATGGCGGATCGGCAGACCGTCGAGCGCGTCGAGGTCCTCCTGAAGGAGCTGAATGTCACGCCCGAGCATCGGCCCGTGGTCCTCGCGGCCCGGCAGGCCGCCGCCGAGGCCCAGGCGGACAGCGAGAAGGGCAACGAGAATATCATCTGCGGGGCAGCCATCGAACTGCCCGGCGGGTCCATCGCCACCGGGGTCAACTCCCCGCTGATGCACGCCGCCTCCAGCGTGGTCCTGGGGGCCCTGAAGCGCCTGGCCGACATCCCGCAAAAACTTCACCTGCTGTCGCCCAATCTCATCCAGGCCATCGCGCACCTCAAGCAGGACGTCCTGCATCGCAAGACCGTCAGCCTGGACCTGGAGGAGACGCTGATCGCCCTGTCCATCGCGGGCACGGCCAATCCCACCGCCGAGCTGGCCCTGGCGCAGCTGAAGCGCCTCCGCGGCTGCGAGGTGCACATGACGCACATCCCCACCCCCGGTGACGAGACCGGCCTGCGGCGGCTGGGCGTGAACCTCACGTGCGATCCCCAGTTCGCCACGGCCAACCTGTTCCCCGGGTAGGCCGTCGGCTCCGGTCTTGCAGAGCTGCCGGTCACACGGCGCCGGCAGAAGCCCCCTTGCCCCGCAGCCGGTATCGCAGCCATCGCCACACGGCGCCGCCGGGGCCGGAGAAGGCATAGACAATCGTCACTACGGCCAGCGTCACGTAGGGGTCCAGCATGCCGGCCAGGCCGACGATGACGATCTTGACCAGATACCCAAAAGGCCGCCGGCCGCGGAGATACTGATTGATCAGGTGCGTGTAGCGGAGCCGCGAGACCATCAGCAGACCCACCGCCAGGCTGACCATTGGCAGGGCCACCGCCACGGCCCCCAGCAGCCACGGCTGCGACCGCCAGCCGGATTCGATCTGCGTGAGGTGCTCAAACAGCAGCACCAGCCCCGCCACCGGCGCCGCCGCCCCGGGTACGGGCAGGCCCTGGAAGTTCATGTGGGCCGACTCATCCGGCAGGTTCTCCACGTTGAACCGCGCGAGTCTCAGCACCCCGCAGGCCACGAACAGCCCCGCGATGCACCAGATCACGCGCTCCATGCCGACGGTGTGAGTCACCATGGCGATCGGGGCGACCTGATGCGCCCGGACGACCGTAATCACCGTCCGCAGCATCAGCATCGCCGGGGCCACGCTGAAGCTGATGACGTCGCAGAGGCTGTCGAGCTGGCCGCCGAAGTCGGTGGTCCGCCGCGTCATCCTTGCTATGCGCCCGTCGAGCATGTCGAAGAACATGGCCAGGAAGATGCAGTAGGCCGCGGCGACCAGGTTGCTCAAGGCCGCCTGACCCAGGGCGTCCTTGGTGGCGAAGTGGATGGCCGCAAAACCGCTCCGCCCGTTGCCGATGGTGAGCAGCCCCGGCAGCAGCGCCGTCGACTCCAGTATCCGCCTCCGGCCGCGCGGGCGGGGGCGCGGCCAGCGACGCCGCAGCGGTTCCATCAGGTCTGAGACCGGCTTCCTATCCATCGCTCGACCTCCGCCGTGCCGCCAGCAGGACCGTCTGGCCGGCGCGGACCTTCTGGCCCGGCCCCACGCGGACCTCCCCCGCCAGCTCCACGGGCGCGATCAGCTCCACGCGCGAGCCGAACTTAATCATCCCGAGGCGCTGCCCGGTGGCGAGGTCTTGACCGATCTTCACGTCCGTCACGATGCGGCGGGCGATCAGCCCGGCCACCTGGCGAACGATGACCGGATGCGTCGCACCGTCCCGCTGGCACAGCAGGCGGATCGTGGCCGACTCGTTTTGGTCACCGGCGGCCGGGTCGCGGGCGTCCAGGAATCTGCCCGGACAGTACGTGACCGACTCCACCCTCCCCGCGCAGGGGCTGCGGTTGACGTGCACGTCAAAGACGCTCATGAACACGCCGATCCTCACGCCCGGCCGGCCCAGGTCGCTATCCGAACCCACCTGGGTAACATCGCTCACCCGCCCGTCGGCCGGGGAGACGAACACGTTGTCCTCTGCCGGGGCGGTGCGGTTGGGGTCGCGGAAGAACCACAGCACGGCCAGCCACGCGGCCACCGGCACGACGACGGCCGGGGCGAACAGCCACCCCATCGCCGCCGCCACCGCGCCCGCCAAGACGGTGGCCAGCGCAATCTCCCGTCGGCCGTACTTGGTGATCATACTTCACGCCCTCCTGCCCGCGGCCGGGCGTATCCGCCGCGGCCCGGACGCGAAGATTATAGGTCAGCTCCCCTCGCGGCGAAACAGCGATTCCTGCCCTCCCCAGGTGGGCGTATAGGATGTTGTGCAAATGGCCGATACGGCGTATGATGCTTTGTCAGCACGGGAGTGTCCCCCATGAAGGTCTGGCTGAACGGAAAGCTGGTTGACAAGCGCGCGGCCAAGGTCAGCGCGTGGGATCACGGGTTGCTGTACGGCGACGGCGTGTTCGAGGGCATCCGCGCCTACAACGGCAAGGTCTTTCACGCCCAGGCCCATATCGACCGGCTGTTCGACTCGGCCAAGTACATCCGCCTGGCCATTCCCTACACCAAGCAGGAACTCACCGAAGCGATGGACGACACGCTACGCGCCAACGACCAGAAGGACACCTACATCCGCCTGGTGGTCACGCGCGGGGAGGGCAATCTCGGGGTGAACCCCTTCCAGTGCCCCACCCCCAGCGTGTTCATCATCGTCGATAAGATCCAGCTCTACCCCGAAGAGATGTACCGCGAGGGCATGGCCGTCATCATCGCCAAGACGCTCCGCACCGCGGCGACCATGCTCAACCCGGCCGTCAAGAGCCTCAACGACCTCAACAACACCTTGGCCAAGAGAGAGGCCGTCGACGCGGGCGTGGCCGAGGCCATCATGCTCAACGACAAGGGCCAGGTCGCCGAGTGCACCGGCGACAACGTGTTCATCGTCAAGGACGGCACGGTCCTCACGCCGCCCCCGGAGGCGGGCATCCTGATCGGCATCACTCGCGGCGTGGTCATCAAGCTCGCCGCCCAGGGCTCCGTGCCGCTGCGCGAGCAGACCATCACGGCGGAAGACCTCTACGCAGCCGAGGAGTGCTTCCTGACCGGCACGGCAGCCGAGGTGATCCCCGTCACCAAGATCGACGGCCGGGCCATCGGCACAGGCCGGCCCGGGCCGGTGAGCCTGAAGCTGTTCCACGCCTTCCGCGAGTACATCGCCTCGGGCAACTGGTAGGCTCTGCGGCCGCATCGCGCGGCCTGCGGCAGCGCCGTGACAGCCCTTGACTCCAGCTAAGGGATGCACTCTGCTTGGAGCATGCCGGGCCTCGCAGCCACAGCCGCCGGCGTCTTGCCCTCCTGCACTGCGCTTGGCGCGTTGGGCGGCGCCCAGGTCGGGCTGGGGTTGGTGGCCATAGCGCTGGGGGCGGCGGCGGTGTGGGCTGTGTGGGCGTACAACCGGTTCGTCCGCTGGCGCAACCTCATGCGGGAAGGCTGGAGCGGGATCGACGTCCAGCTTCAACGGCGGAGCAACCTGGTCCCCAACCTCGTCGAAACCGTCCGCGGCTACAGCGCCCACGAGCAACGGGTGCTGGAGGAGGTCACTTCGCTCCGCGCCCAGGCCGCCCAGGCCCAGTCGCTCCGCGAGCGCCGAAGCGCCGAAAACGCCCTCACCGATGCCCTGAAGCGATTGCTGGTGCTGGTGGAGGCCTACCCGGACCTCAAGGCCAGCACCGAGTTCGCCCGGCTGCACCAGTCGCTGGTGGAGATCGAGGATCAGCTCCAGATGGCCCGCCGCTACTACAACGGCACGGTGCGGGAGTTCAACATCCTGGTGGAGTCGTTTCCGAGCAACTTGGTGGCCGGGGCGTTTCGCTTCGCACCGGGTGAGTTCTTTGAGATCGCCACGACCAGCGAGCGCCAGGCCCCACACGTGGAGGTGCGCCCATGATGCGCAGGTTCCTGGCCCTGGCGGTCCTGGCGGCCTCAGCGGCGACGAGTGCCGCGGATGAGCGAATCCTGGCGTTTCACAGCGACATCACCGTGGCCGCCGACGGTGGGATCACGGTGTCGGAGACGATCAAAGTTCGCTGCGAAAACGACCGGATCCGCCACGGCATCTACCGCGACTTCCCCGTGCGCTACGCCGGCGGGTGGTTCACCCAGCGCACGGTCCCCTTCGAGATGCTCGAGGCCTGCCGCGACGGCCAACCCGAGCGCTTTCGCATCGAGAATAAAGGCCGCTACAAGCGCGTCTATCTGGGCCGGGAGAAGGTCACGCTCCAGCCAGGCGTCTACACGTATGTCCTCACCTATCGCACCTCGCGGCAACTGGGGTTCTTCCCCGACCACGACGAGCTTTACTGGAACGTCACCGGCAACGAGTGGTCGTTTCCGATCGACCAGGCCTCGGTGACGGTGATCCTGCCGCTGCAGATCCCCCGCAGCCAGATGACCCTGGGGGCGTACACCGGACCGGAGGGCGCCCGCGGCGAGGCCTATACCGCCGACGTGAATCAGGGGGGCCAGGTCACCTTCCGCACGACCCGGTTGCTCGCCCGCAAGGAGGGACTGACCATCGTGGTGTCCTGGCCGAGCGGCATCATTCCTCCGCCGGCCCAGGCGCACGAGCTGCGGCACTTCGTGATGGACAACCCTGCCCTGGTCGCCGGGCTCTTGGGCCTGGCGGTCGTCCTGGGCTACTACCTGCTCGCCTGGGCGGCCGTGGGGCGCGACCCGGAACGCGGCGTGGTGATCCCCCTGTTTGAGCCCCCCAAGGACCTGTGCCCCGCGGCAGTCAGGTACGTCTGGCGGATGGGATACGATGCGGCCTGTTTCGCGGCTGCCTGCGTGAGCATGGCCGTCAAAGGATTCATGCAGATCGAAGGCGACAAGCGCGATTACCGCTTCATCCGCCGCGACGATGGCGACGCCTCGCGGTTGTCACCGCCGGAACAACGGGCCGCGGAACTGCTGTTCCGCGGGGGAAGCCCCCTTCCGGTGGCGCGGCAGTACTGGCAGGACTTCCAGGGCGCCCGTGACGCCGTCAAGAAGTCCCTGCACGGTGAGTACGAGAACAAGCTGTTCGTCACTAACACGGGCTGGTTTGCCGGGGGGGTGGTCTTGTCGGTCCTGACGCTGGGCGGGATGGCCTTGGCGGCCTGGTGGGCTCAGCGCGAGCCGGTGGTGCCGTTCCTGATGCTATGGTTGACCGGCTGGACGTTCGGGACGGGGGCGCTGCTCTGGCAGGTGGCGCAGGCCTGGCGGCGCGCGTCGAGCGGGTCCGGCGGACGGGCGCTGTCGATGGCATCGCCCGTGGGCTTGACCCTGGTCTCAGTGCCCTTCGTCGCGGCCGAGATCGTGGTGATGGGGGTGCTCGCCTCGATGACCAGCCTGCTGTTGGTGCCGATCCTGGTGGCCATCGCGCTGCTGAACGTCCTGTTCTTTACCCGGTTGAAGCGGCCGACAACCGAAGGCCGGGCCGTCCTGGACCGCATCGAGGGTTTTCAGATGTACCTCCAGACGGCCGAGGACGGCATGCTCCGGGGCGCGGCCCGTCCCCCGGCCAAGTCCGTGGAGCTGTTTGAGCGCTACCTGCCCTACGCCCTGGCGCTGGGGTGCGAGAACGCCTGGGCCACCAAGTTCGCCACCGTCCTGGCTGCGGCGGCCGTGGGAGCCGCCGGCACCGCAGGAGCCTACGCGCCGCTGTGGTACCACGGCAGCCACTGGTCGGCCTCTCGGCCGGCGGACTTCGCCTCGACGCTGTCGGCGTCTCTGGTCGGGGCCCTGTCGCTAGCGTCCACCGCACCGGGCTCCTCCAGCGGCTCTGGAGGGGGGGGCAGCTCCGGGGGTGGCGGAGGAGGTGGGGGCGGCGGGGGCTGGTGACGGCCTCGTCGCACCGACCGCTGCGCTAGGCCGCACCCGGGCCTGCTCTCGCGCGGCTATGGAGCGCGGCGGCTGGTTCGGTTAGCATCTAGCCTCGCGACGAGGACTCGAACCATGACGACACAACCCAAGACCCCTC
Organism: Phycisphaerae bacterium; assembly: GCA_022866005.1. Classification (GTDB taxonomy): domain Bacteria; phylum Planctomycetota; class Phycisphaerae; order SM23-33; family SM23-33; genus JALHTV01. The sequence continues at coordinate 7,738 of JALHTV010000014.1, read as the reverse complement.
CCGCTCGGCCGGGCTACTTTGGCCCGTACGGCGGGCAGTTCCTGCCCGAGACGCTGATGCACGCGCTGAAGCAGCTCGAGCAGGAGTATCTGGCCGCGATGGCGGACAAGACGTTTCTGGCCGAGCTGCACCGCTGCTACCGCGACATCGCCGGGCGCCCCAGCGAGATGTACCTCGCCCGGCGGTTCACCGAGGCCCTGGGCGGGGCGAAGGTATACCTCAAGCGCGAAGACATGAACCACACCGGCGCGCACAAGATCAACAACACGCTGGGCCAGGGGCTGCTCACGCTGCGGATGGGCAAGAAGCGCGTCATCGCCGAGACCGGCGCCGGCCAGCACGGCGTCGCGACGGCCATGGCTGCGGCGGTGTTCGGACTTCAGTGCGACGTCTACATGGGCACCGAGGACATCCGCCGCCAGGCCCTCAACGTCTTCCGCATGCAGCTCATGGGCGCGAAGGTCATCCCCGTCAGCACCGGCCAATGCACCTTGAAGGACGCCCTCAACGAGGCCCTGCGCGACTGGATGGCCAGCGCCGAGGGCACGCATTACATCATCGGGTCGGTCGCAGGACCCCACCCGTTCCCCACGATGGTCCGCGAGTTCCAATGCTGCATCGGGCGCGAGTCCCGCCGGCAGATGCTCGACATCGAGGGCCGTCTGCCCGACGTGATCGTCGCGTGCGTGGGCGGTGGGTCCAACGCCGCCGGCATCTTCCACCCCATGATCGACGACGAGCAGGTCGAGATGGTCGGCGTCGAGGCCGGCGGGCGGAGCAAGAAGCTGGGCGACCACGCGGCCACGCTGTGCCAGGGCTCTCCCGGCGTGCTGCACGGGGCGATGAGCTACGTGCTCCAGGACGCCGACGGCCAGACCGCCCCGGTCCACAGCGTCGCCGCGGGCCTGGACTACCCCGGCGTGGGCCCCGAGCACAGCTACTGGAAGGACATCGGGAGAGTCCGCTACACCAGCGCCACGGACGACGAGGCCCTGGACGCGACAGTCATGCTCAGCCGCACCGAGGGGATCATCCCCGCGCTGGAATCGGCCCACGCCCTGGCCGAGACCATGAAGCTAGCCCCCAAGATGGGCAAGGACAAGATCATCCTCGTGTGCCTCTCCGGACGAGGCGACAAGGACTGCAACGAAATCGCCGCCATCCTCGAAAAGCGAGGAAAGACGGAATAGGGATGCGACACAGAGACACAGAGAACTTCCTACGTTCCGGCCGCAGGCAGAGGGTTCGCCATGGGTGAACTCGACAAGAACCGGATAGTCCAGGCGTTTGCGGCACTGCGTTCGGTTGGCAAGAAGGCGCTGGTGCCCTTCATCACGGCCGGGTACCCCGACCTGGAGAGCACCCTCGCGCTGCTGGCCGACTTCCAGGCCCGGGGCGTGCGGGTCTGCGAGCTGGGCATCCCGTTCTCCGATCCGATCGCCGACGGCCCGGTGATCCAGAACTCCTACACCCAAGCCCTCGCTGCCGGGATCACCAGCGACAAGATCATGGCCGCCGTGCGCACGTATCGCGCCGCCGGCGGCGGGCTTGCTCTGGCCGCCATGGTCAGCTATTCCATCGTGTTCCGCCACGACGTGCGCACGTATCTGGACGACCTGGCGAAGGCCGGCTTCGACGCGGTGATCATCCCCGACCTGTCCCTGGAGGAGGCCGCCACCACGGAGCCCGCCGCCGCAGCGGCCGGGCTGTGCCTGGTCATGCTCATCGCCCCCACCACCCCACCCCCGCGGCGTCTGGAGATTGCCCGCCACAGCCGGGGCTTCGTCTACTTCATCTCCGTCGCCGGCATCACCGGCGAGCGCCATCGCCTGCCGCAGCCTACGATCACCGCCGTGGCCGAGCTGCGCAAGGAGATCGACACGCCCATCTGCGTGGGCTTCGGCATCAGCCGGCCGGAGATGGTCAGCGAAGTCTGCCGGGTGGCCGACGGGGCCATTGTCGGCTCGGCCATCGTCGCACGCCTGGCCGCCGCCAAGGGCACCTCACGCGACAAGCTGGTCAAAGAAGCCGGGGAGTTCGTCTCGCAACTGCTCCAGGCGATCCGCTGAGGCGGGGAGGAGTCGATCGGTCAGTCGGTCAATCAGTCAATCGGCATAGCGCCTTGGGGCCAGCCAAATGCCTGATTCACCCTCTGACCGACTGACCAATTGACCAGTTGACCAAGTGGCCGGCGCGGGCCAATCGCCCCTACGCCTGGCTGCTGCTGGAGGCTGCTTGAAGTTCCAGGTGCAGGACCTTGCCCATGCGGCGCCAGCGTTCGTAGCGGTGCTTGAGCAGGTGGTCCAGGGGCACGCGCTTCAGCTCCCGAAGGCTGCGGACGATGTGCCGCTCGAGGTTGCTGGCGGCCTCGGCCACGTTGCGGTGCGCCCCGCCCAGCGGTTCGGGGATGATGTCGTCGATCACGTCCAGGCCCTTGAGGTCGCGCGCGGTGATCTTCATCGCCTCGGCGGCCTCGGCGGCCTTTTCGCCCGTGCGCCACAGAATGGCCGCGCAGCCCTCGGGGCTGATCACCGAGTAGTAGGCGTACTCCATCATGGCGACCCGGTCGCCGACCCCAATGCCCAACGCCCCGCCGCTGCCGCCTTCCCCGATCACCACGCACAGGATCGCCGTCCGCAGCCGGGCCATCTCCAGCAGGTTGCGGGCAATCGCCTCCGCCACGCCGCGCTCCTCGCTGCCGACGCCGGGATAGGCCCCGGGCGTGTCGATCAGCGTGACCACAGGCAGGTGGAACTTCTCCGCCAGCTTCAACACCCGCATGGCCTTGCGGTAGCCCTCCGGGTGCGCGCAGCCGAAGTTGCAGGCAATCTTCTCCTTGATGTCGTGGCCCTTGTGCTGGCCGATGAAGGCGACCTTCTCCCCGCCGATCCGCCCCAGGCCGCAGCATATGGCCTTGTCATCCCCGAAGCGCCGGTCCCCGTGCAGCTCGACGAAGTTCTTGACCATCCGCTCCAGGTAATCTCTCGCCTGCGGCCTGCCCGGGTGCCGGGCCACCTGCACCGTCTGCCAAGGCGTCAATCGCCCGTAGGTCTCACGGAGCCGTGACACGCACAAGGCGCGAAGCTGGCGAATCTCGGCTCCGTGATCCCGGCCGCTATCAGCCTGCTCGGCCTCGCGGTTGGCGATCTCGCGCTGGAGGCGGGCTATGGCCTTCTCGAACGGGAACTGGTAGCCGCTGTCGGTACCATTGGCGTTCCGTTTTGCCATACAGAGGCGTCCTTGGCCCTCTACCAGCGAAGGACGCATCCATGGCGTCCTTCGTGCATCTCCCAATCCAGTTCGTCCAGGCTATCCCGCAGCGGCGGCGAATGCAAGCCAAATCGCCGCCGGGGCAACGAGCTTGCAATCGCTGCGGGTCGGCCCTAAACTCCGGCCGGACGCAGCCATACCAGAAGGGCACGCGATGACCCTGGCCTATTTTGACTGCTTTGCCGGTGCGGGGGGTGACATGATCGTGGCCGCCCTGCTGGACGCCGGGGCCGACCTGGAGGCCTTGAAGGGCCACTTGGCCCGGCTGGACATCGGCGGCTGCCGGATGCGCACGGAGCGCGTTCGCCGCGGCGGCCTGGGGGGGCTGCGATTCTGCGTCGAAGCGGCGGCCAAGCCCCAGGCGGACCGCAACCTCGCCGACATCCTCGCCCTGATCGACCGCGCCGCGCTGCCCGCCCGCGCGGCCAGTCGCGCTAAGGCCATCTTCACCCGCCTGGCCGAGGCCGAGGCCAAGGTCCACCGCATCGACACCCAGGAAGTCCACTTCCACGAGGTCGGCGCGGTCGACAGCATCGTGGACGTCGTCGCCGCAGCCGTGGCGCTGGAGCTGCTGAACGTAGACACCGTCCAGTGCTCGCCCATCCCCACCGGAAGCGGCGTGATCACCTGTTCCCACGGAACCATGCCGGTCCCCGCGCCTGCGACCTCCGAGTTACTCATCGGCGTCCCGCTGCGCCCCGCGGAGGTGACCGGCGAGGCGACCACCCCCACCGCGGCCGCCGTACTGACCACGCTGGCGGAGTCCTATGGTCCGCTGCCGCCCATGCAGGTATCCGCCGTCGGCTGGGGCGCGGGCACGCGCGAGGGCGGGGCGCTGCCCAATCTCCTGCGCGTCTTCCTGGGGCAGCCCGCCGAGGCCGGCTCAGCCGACGCGGTCGTGGAACTGGCTGCCAACATTGACGACTGCACCGGCCAGGTGCTGGGTGCGACCCTCGAGGCGGTTCTGGCTGCCGTGGCGCTGGACGCCTGGGCGACCAGCGCAGTGATGAAGAAGTCCCGTCCGGCCTGGGTGCTGTCAGTGCTGTGTAGCCCGACCGACGCGGGCGCGATGGAGGACATCCTGTTTGCGCAGACGACGACCTTCGGTGTCCGGCGGAGCACCTGGACCCGCAGCAAGCTGCTCCGCCACCACGAGACGGTCCAGACGCCCTACGGGGCGGTACGTGTGAAGGTCGGGCGCCGCGGCGAGCGCGAGATTACCGTGTCACCGGAGTTCGACGACTGCCAGGCGGCGGCCAAGGCGCACGGCGTCGCCGTCCGCGACGTCCTGGCGGCCGCGGTGGCGGCCTACCGGCAAGGGAGCACCCCATGACCTGGCAGGCTGTCACCGACGCCCTGCCCGTTATCCTTCCAGCCGCGGCTGGAGGGGCGCTGGTCGTGGCGCTGGTGGTGGTGGCTGCGCGGCTGGGCCGGCGACGCCCCGTCGGCACGCCCCTGCCGGCCCTTCGCAGCGATGTGGCTGAGCTAGCAAGCCAGCTTGAGGACTACGCCCGCCAGATCGACCGCCAGGTAGCCCAGCGACTGGATCGCCTGGAGGGTTTGCTGGCCCAGGCCGACAGCAGACAGCAAGAGCTGCGGCGCCTGCTGGAGCTTGCGACCAAGGCCGCCGAGGACAATCCCCCTTGCCCGCGCGCCGCGGACGACCAGGTGGTCGCGCTGGCCTCGCAGGGGCTGGACAGCGTCGAGATCGCGCGGCGCCTGCGCATGGGCGTGGGCGAGGTGGAACTGATCCTGAACCTCCATCGCAGCCACGTCCCGCCCAGGCCATGACGGCCGTGGCAACCTGGAGGGATCACACAGAGACCCGCCTGGGGCGATGAGGCCAAAGGAGAGCACCTTGACGACGATCCTGCCGGCCGCCCTCAGCATCCTGTGCGGCATCGTGACCATCATCTGGACCACGCGACACGTCTTGATCTGGCGCGAGCACCGCCGCAACAACCTCCTGACGCCCGAGTCCCCCCCCGCGGCCAATCGCCCCCACGTCAGCGTCTTCGTGGCGGCCAAGGACGAAGAGGCCAACATCGCCGACTGCGTCACCACGATGCTTCAGCAGGACTACGGGGCCTTCGACGTGACGGTCATCGACGACCGCAGCACCGACCGCACCGCCGAGATCGTCGAGGACCTGTGCCGCCGCGACGACCGGCTGCACCTGCTGCGGGTGAACCACCTGCCGGACGGCTGGTGCGGCAAGTGCCACGCGATGTGGACGGGCACCGCCACGACGACCAGCCCCTGGATCGTCATGACCGACGCCGACTGCCGCCAGCTCTGCCCGCGGACGCTTTCCGCGGCAATGCGCTACGCCGAGGACCACTCCCTCGACATGCTCAGCGTGCTGCCGGAGCTGGAGATGCGGGGTTTTTGGGAAAACGTCGTCCAGCCGGTCTGTAGCGGCGTGATGATGATCTGGTTCCCCCCCGACAAGGTGAACGACCCCGCTCGGCCCAACGCCTACGCCAACGGGGCCTTCATCCTGATGAGGCGATCGACCTACCAGGCCATCGGCACACACGCCGCCGCGCGGGACAAGCTCATGGAGGACATGCACTTAGCGTCGCTGGTCAAACAGGCCGGGGCCAAGCTGCGCGTCGTCCGCAGCCGCGGGCTGTACACCGTGCGGATGTACACCTCCCTGGGGGAGATCCTCCGCGGCTGGAGCCGGATCTTCTTCGGCACCTTCGGCACGTTGCCGCGATTGACCGTGTCGCTCCTGATGATGCTGCTGATGGGTTTGCTGCCGTATGCGTCGGCGATTGCGGGGCTGACGGCGGCTGCGGTCGGTGGGTCGCCCTGGTGGTTGGCCGCGGGGATGATGGGGCTAGCTGCGATCGCTATGCAGCTCAGCGTGGTGGCCCGTTTTTATGCGATCGCCGGCGCCCGGGCGAACCTGGCGTGGACCTACCCCATCGGCTGCGGCGTGGTGACGCTGGCCCTGCTCATGGCTGCGGGCAAGCACCGCCCCGGTGCGGCGGTGGTTTGGCGCAACACGCGCTACACCAAGCGCCCTGGCGGCTAACCCACGCCGCCCTGCCCGCGACGCACGGCCTGGGCCAGGGCCTGGTAGAACAGGGTGGGGTCTTCCTCGAGCTCCAGCGTGTGCGAACCGTGCAGGACGGTCACCTGCGCCGCACCGGCGGTGAGGCGCTCGACGGTCCGGCGCGTGGGCGCATTGTCGATGATTCTGTCCCCATCGGCCAGGACCAGCGTCGTAGGCACGTCCACCGCCCCTGCTGCAGCCGAGGCGAGCATCCGGTCGAGCTGCCGGCTGGCGTAGAAAAACCGCGCCGTCGCACGAAACAGCCGATGAGGGTCAGCCTGGAGGTAGCCGCGCATGGCGTCGTTGTCGGTGAACAGGCTCACCTCGTTGAGGGGGATCTGGAATCGCCACCACGGCGCCAGCGGCAGCGCCACGGCGATCGCCACCTTCGTCGCCAGCGCCATGTCCACCCGCGGCACGATGCCCGGGGCGACCAGGGCCAGCGACGCAAGGGGGACCTTCCGCTGCGGGCTGGCGGCATAGGAGGCCACCAACTTGCCGCCCCAACTCACGCCTACCAGCGCCAGCTTGTCCTGACCGCTGGCCTGAAGCACGTACCGCCCTGCCGTCTCCAGGTCGTCCAGCAGTTGGCCGGCGGAGGCCGCGTGGCCGCGGTGGCGGGTGTTGTCACCACTGCCCCGTCGGCAGACGGCAAAGACCCGATGCCCCAAAGCGGCCAGGTGCGCGCAGGAGCCGACAAACCAGCCCGGATGCGACTGGATGCCGTGAACGTAGAGAACCGCCAGGCCGCTGCTGGTCCCCGGCGGCCCGTAGACGTAGACGGGGGTCTCGTACCCGTCGCGGAGGGCGAGCGTCTGCCGACCCGGCCGGTCGGCCTCATCCAGGTGCCGCGAGAAGCGCAACACCGTCTGGGGGGATCCTGTGTTCATCACTGCACCTGCCGGGGACGGTTGGCGTCAGTCCGCCGGGCCATATTCAAAGGGTTTCGGCGCGAGCAGGTAGGGCCTGCGCTGGCCGACATTGACCAGCAGGCCCAAGGCTGCACCGTTCACCACCAGCGACGAGCCACCGTAGCTCGCCAGCGGCAGCGTCATGCCCGTCACGGGCATCAGCCCCAGCGTCATGCCTGTGTTGATCACGATCTGCGAGAACAGCAGCGCCAGCACCCCTACGGCCAGCAGCCGGCCAAACGCGTCGTCGGTGATGGTGGAGATCTCCGCGCCGAACAGGAAGATCACGGCGTAGAGGAACAGCACGCCCACGCAGCCCGCAAAGCCCCATCGGCCGCCGATCACGCTGAAGATGAAGTCAGTGTGGTCCTCCGGCAGCATCTGGAAGAAGATCTCCCCGTCGCTCCAATCGCGGTCACCGATCCACCGTCCGGCCCCCAGCACCATCTTCGACTGGGCAAGCTGGTAGCCCTTGTCGGTGTCCTTCAGGCTG
>JALHTV010000154.1 GCA_022866005.1 Phycisphaerae bacterium | reverse complement strand
GTGCTTGCCCTTTGGCGACGACTACTTTGACCTGGTCATCATCCGCAATGCCCTGGACCATGTCGACGACCCCTGGCAAACGCTCGATGAGATCTTCCGGGTCCTTAAGCCCACAGGGGCGCTATACGTCTGGATATATCTGTACACCCGCTATGGTTCGTTCTGCTATCGAACGCTGAACTTCTTTACGCGGAAGTTCGTCCAGGAACCGTGGGCTTTTACCTGGGGGCGCATCTTGAAGGCGTTGGGGTCCTCCGGCTTCATGCCCTGTCTGCCTGCCGCGGAGGACCGCCCCCATAATCTCGCCCCTAACGGGTCCATCTTGCGAAGGCTGAAGGACCTTGCCTGGCGGCTCATGGGGCTTGGGACTTGCAGGGGATTTAGCTGTGTTGCGCTCCCGCTGAAAGGCTTTCATAAGCCGTGGCAGCTTCCCGTATGAGAGACTGTCGCGCAGATTGGGCGAGGGGTTCGGGGGGTGGCTGGTTCTGAATGTGGCCCGGTAGGGATTGCGATGGTTTCCCTAACAGTCCCTCTGGCCTTTCGGCCAAGTCAGGCCGCAAGGGCCTACGGTGGGTGCTGCACCAGAGGGGGCATGGAGTCCCCGGCGCCGTTAGTCGATAACAGCTACGGTGTCGGCCGCCAGCGGCTTGCCCCGTGAGGGCACCAGGCGGAACCTCCGCCCCTCTCGGAGCGTATGCCTAGAAGAGGAAGCCTGTTACCTGTCTTGCGGCCAAGGCGACTCGACGAGGCCCGTAGAGATCCGGAAGCCGACGCATGAGCGTAGCCGCTTACGCACAACCCGGGATGGAGATGGACCTGCTGGACTATCCTGAGACCCAGCAGGTGCTCACGCGGAAGCCGGGGTTCGTTGACTGGCTGTTTGGCGGGTACCTCCTGGCCGTATCGGCCACGGACGTAGCACGTCTGACCGGCTATACCAACATCTACTTCTTCTTCCTGCTGGTGATACTGGTGTTTTCGGCCAAGAGCCACGCTGTCGAGAGGATGCCGGAGTTCTGGATCATCGTGGGGCTGATGGTCTGGAATTACATTACCGCCTTTGTCTCGGCGTACTTTGAGCTGAGTATCCGTATGGCTTGGTACGAGACCAGGATCCTCGGCGGCTACTTAGTGCTGCTGACGGTGTGCAACTCGCTGCCAAAGCTGAGACTCTTCTTTCTCATGCAGGTCCTGGGCACACTGTTCCTGTCGGCAATGGGGGCGATCGTGGGCTTCGGTGCCGTCGAGATGGGCGGCGAGCGCGTGACGGCCGCCGAGGCCGAGCCCAACGCCTTCGGCTGGCAGATCACCTACGCGGTTTTTGCCTCGCTGATCGTGCTGCCCCTGGTGGGGAGGTTCTGGAAGACGGTCATCTTCGTCTTCTTCGGCACGGCGACGTTGGCCCTGCTGGCCGCGGGGTCGCGAGGGTCAGCCATTGCCTCCTTCTCGGTACTGGTCTTCTACTACCTGCTGGAGCACGTGGGCAGCCTCCGGGCCAACTGGAAGGCCTTTCTCCCGGTGGCCGTCATGATTACCATCCCCATCATCGTGGCCGTGAAGTTCTTTCCCCATAACCCTCTGGTCGCTCGGATCAGCGCAACCATCTACGACCCTGGTTCGGAGGTCGCCTTTGCGGGTCGGGATGTCCTGATTATCGAGGCATTTGGCTTCTTCTTGTCGCACCCCGTCTTTGGGATCGGGGTGGGAGCATACGCCGGGCCGACCGGCGGCCGGAGCGTCGCGGCGCACAACGCCTACTTCGAATTGCTGTCTACCACGGGGATCGTCGGCTTCTCGCTGTATTTCCTCATGGTGGGTCTCGCTTACGCCCGGGCGCGGCGGCTGGCGAAGACCTTCAGCGGCCACAACCGGCTGAGGAAGATGTTCAAGGCCGTCCAGGCCTCCATTCTGGGGATACTGGTCTTGTGCTTCTTCAATGAGGTCAACCTCCGCAAGCTACCCAACATGCAGCTTGCCATGATGATTGGCCTGTGCGTCCGGCTGCTTTGGGCCGTTCGACACGACACGGTCTCCGGCCTCTATGGGTATGAGGCAGCGGGAACCGGCCCCACCGGTCCGGGGAGTCCGACGTTCCCTGTCGGCTGGGGCGGCCCTGTCATGGCGGCTAGCGAGTCCGGGCCGCCCGACCATCCTCGCGACCACGAAAGGTAGCGGGGCCTCCCAGGACCCTATGGACCAGCGGATTCACACAGCCTTCTTTGACTTCGTGACGCACTTTGGCGGGGCACCCCGGACTACGGTGAGTCTGGCCGCTAGGCTCCTGCCCAGGGTCGACGTGACCATGGTGGACCCCTACGGCTGCTGCGAGCCTTATGTCCAGGCAATCCAGCAGGCGGGCATCACCCACCGCGTCCTCTGTCCCCAGGCCACCACCCACGTGGTGGGGGGGCAGGGCAGTCGGGTCCTGCGCCTCTGGCGGGTCGCTAAATCGCTGCCGGGGCTCCTGACCGTTCGCCGGCGCCTCGCTGAGGTCATGGAGGAACTCTCTCCCTCGTTGATCTTCTGTAGCAGCTTCAAGGCGGCCTCGGTTGTCGGCATGAACCGCCGGATCCGGCATATCCCGCTGGTGATCTATTTGCAGGGCTGGTACACCCCGGACATGATGCCCTGGTATGGACGGCGGCTGTGCCGTCGGCGCTGCCGGGCGATCCTCGCCGTCTCCCGTGCGACGCGGGCGGCAGCGGCCTGCTCCGGCATCGACCCGCGCAAAACCTACGTCCTGCACAACGCCATAGACGTGGAGGAGATCACGGCCTTGGCGAATCGGCCGCTGGAGGCGCCCTTGCCCCAGGACCACCGGCCGGTGAGAATCCTCTGCCTCGGTGCGATCGTCCGCACCAAGGGCCAGCACACCGCCGTCGAGGCCATGCGGCACGTCCTAGACGCCGGGCACGACGCGGTGCTGTGGATCGCGGGAGAGTTCTCCCCCTACGGCCCCAACAAGCATTATCTGCGGGACACCCAGGCGCTGGCCGAGCGGCTGGGCGTGTCTGACCGCGTTGTCTGGCTGCACCTGCGCCACGACCTGCCGCAGGTCATGAAGGCGGCCACCGTGGTCGTGCTGCCCACCCACACGGAAGGCCACCCCCGCGCCCTGCTGGAGGCGATGGCCTTGGGCAAGCCGGTAGCGGCTTGTCCGGTCGGTGGCATTATGGACATGATCGCGCCAAACCTGACAGGCTTGTACTTTGACGTGGAAGACCCCGCGGGTCTGGCGGCCTGCGTGGACTGTTTTGTCCGTGACCCGCAGGGCGCCCAGCGGATGGGCCTGACAGCGCAGGAGTACATTCGGCGCAGCTTCACCCCCGCCCAGCAGATCCGCGACTTGATCCAGATCCTCCAGCGCGTGGCCCACGGAGATGACCCGTCCCCACGGCCTGGGGGCGCGTAGGAGTTGCAGGAGTTCAGGCACATGGGCGCGGAGCACAAGGACCTCCACGTTGTCCACGTGACGCTGTCCATTCAAGGCGGCGTCGGCGGCCCGGCGCAGTCCATCAGCGCCCTCTGCCGGGCGCTGGCGCGGCACGGTTGTTGGGTCGATCTCGTCGCCGCCGACTGGGGCAAAGCCTTCGGGCAGCCCATCTCCATCGACACCCGTGCCATGCAGGTCCACATCGCCAAGGGGTTCCTTTGGAAGCGCCCGCGGCTATGGCTGGTCCCCGGCTTCGGGCGATTCCTCAGGGAGGTGGCCGACGGCGCCGATATCATCCACAGCGACGGTACGTGGATTGGCATGTGCAAGGCCGCCGCCGACGTCTCCAGGCAACTGGGGATCCCGCAGGTCATCTCCCTGCGTGGGGAACTGGCCCCCGTGTGCCTGCGGATGAAGGCTTGGAAGAAGGCCATCGCCCGCTGCTGGTACGCCGACCGCAACCTTCGCCGTGCCGCCTGCCTGCATGCGCTGACCGAGCAGGAGGCTGCCGATGTCCGCGCCTATGGGTTGGCCAATCCCGTCGCGGTGATCCCCAACGGTATCGACCTGGAGTCCTTCGACGCGATGCCTTCTCCAGACCGCGCCGGCCAACAGTGGCCGCAGCTTGCAGGCAAACGAGTGGTTCTCTATGTCGGCCGTATCCATCCGATCAAGGGTCTGGAGCACCTGGTGCGGGCCTGGTGCCGAGTGGCGGCGCGATTCGACGACTGGCACCTGGTCATCGCCGGCCCCGATGAGGTCGGTCAGCGCGCGTCCCTGAAGGCGATCCTCCGCCAGGGCCAGGCTGCCACCCGGGCGACCTTTGTCGGACCGGCCTACAACGAGGACAAGCGGTCGTTGCTGGCCGCCGCGGAGGTCTTCGTGCTGCCCAGCCTTTCCGAGGGCTTCAGCATGTCGCTGTTGGAGGCCTTGGCCTGCCGGCTGCCCGCGGTGTTTACGCCGGGATGCAGCTTCCCCCAGGCCGCCCAGGCCGGGGCAGGGCTCCTGGCCGAGCCGACGGCTGAGGCCGTCGAGACGGCGCTGGCCGATCTGATGAGCCTGTCCCAAGACCAGCGGCGCCAGATGGGTCAGCGCGGGCGGAAGCTGGTGGAAGAGAAGTACTCTTGGGATCATGTTGCCGGGCAAATGGCTGCGGTGTACCGCTGGCTGGTTGGGCGTGGGCCCGTGCCCGCCTGGGTAATATCTGAGGGAAAAGGCTCCCATGCAAGCTGACCCGCTACCGAATGACCCTGCCTCGGCTGGAGTGAAGTACCGCAGGCCCGAGGGGCTGTCCTCACCGGGAGACCTCTTGCGGCGGTTGGTTTGGCATATCGTGTGGACAGTCCTGTGCCGCCCTAGCCCCCGCAGGTTGCATTGCTGGAGGCGAGGATGGTTGCGGCTGTTTGGGGCCAAGATCGGTCGGAAAGTACTGGTGTACCCTTCCGTGAGCATCTGGGCACCGTGGAACCTGCGGATGGCTGACCGCAGCGCCCTGGGCCCCCACGTGGACTGTTACTGCCTGGATACTATCACCCTGGAAGAGCGCGCCATCGTATCCCAGTACAGCTATCTGTGCTCAGCGAGCCATGACTACACACTCAGGGACCTGCCGACCATCAGTGCTCCCATCACGATCCGCAAGGATGCCTGGGTCTGTGCCGACGTCTTCATCGCCCCAGGCGTCACGGTGGGTGAGGGCGCCGTCGTGGGGGCGCGGTCGTCCGTGTTCCAGGATGTCGCCCCGTGGACGGTGGTGGCTGGCAACCCGGCGAGGTTCCTCAAGCCGCGCGTGCTGCGCGACGACCAAGCCCCCACAGCCCCCGGCGCAGAGGAGCGGTGAGGCCCATGGTCGCAACGGGCCGACCGTTAACCATCCTGTTCGTCAACCGCTGGCGCGGGACGATCGGGCCGAACGTCTGGCTCGAACAGATCGTCAGCCGATGCCTGAGGCGCGGCCTGGGCGTGCATATCGCCTCGCCCTGGCGGGATGCCGTCCTGGACGGTTTGGCGGCTAGCGGGGCGAGGGTGCATCTGGTCGAAGGCATCGAGTGGGTCCCTCGATCGCTCAACCCCCTGCGTTACCTCGGCCATGTTGCGGCGGGCCTGCGGGCGTCGCGAGAACTGGCGGCGCTGGCCCGGCGGGTCGAGGCGGATGCGATCTGCATCAATGGCCTGAACGCGCTGCTGCTGCCGCGCGCAGGCGCGCTGGCGGGTCGGCCCGTGGCGGCCGTGCTGCACGGGACGCGCCTGGCGGGGTTGGGGGCGTTCAACCGGCTGTTCTTTGCGATCCAAGGGCGCTGGGTCGACCGCTACCTGGTGGTCGTGGAGTTGGGGCGCGACCTGTTGGCCCGCGAGGGCATCGACCCCCAGCGCATCGCCGTCCTGCCCAACGGGGTGGACACCGAGCGGTTCCGCCCGACCCCGCGCGGCCCAGGGTTGGTAGCAGAACTGGGCTTGGCTGAGGGGGCCCCGGTGATCGGGGCCGTGACGCACCTGACGCCGCGCAAGGGCGTCCATCATCTGGTCGCGGCGATGGCCCGCGTGGCGGCCAAGGTTCCCGATGTCCGTTGCGTGATCGTCGGTGACATCACCGCCGAGGAAGACCGGCCTTATGCAGCGCGCATCAGCCGGGACATCCAGCGGCTCCAGCTGGGGGAGAGGATCCTCCTGACCGGTCGGCGGGCGGACGTGCCGGAGCTGATGAACCTGTTCGACCTGCTGGTGCACCCCTCGGAGACCGAGGCCTGCCCCTTCAGCGTCTTGGAGGCCCAGTCCTGCGCCAGGGCGGTGGTGGGCTTCCGCGTGGGCGGCATGGTGGAGGTCATCCAGGACGGCCAGACCGGGGTGCTGGTCGCGCCGCGCGATGCCGATGCTCTAGCCGAAGCGGTCCTGGCGCTGCTGGCAGACCCGGCCCGTCGCCGCAGCCTGGGGGACAACGGCCGGCAACGAATCCAACGGCACTTCAACCTTCAGACCAATGCCGAGAAGGTCGTGACTTGGCTGGAGGACCTCTGTCGCCTCGGTCGCTCGCCGCGGTGAGCGACGTGCCGAGGGGGCGTCAGTGGACGTCAGGCGCCCTCGCGGCTGGCAGGGCCTTGGGCACGACGGAACTCGAGCAGTTGGTACTTGACCTGTTTCTCGCTGGGCCAGGACCAGGTCTGCTCCAAGCGATACGGGCCGGTGAGCATCTGCTTGACGCGCTCCATCGTCTGCGCCGCGTCGGGGTAGTCGGTGTTGGGTCGCAGATCGCAGTAGAGCCACATCTCCTTCGGCAGGTCGCGCGCAAGCCACGCGGAGAGTTTCTCTCGCGGCATGGGATACAGCTTGACGTAATCCATCGGGGGGTCGGGGAACACCGAGACGACCACCTCTGGCTGCGTCTTGGCGATCCACAGAATCCTTGGCCGGCCTGGCCACTGAACGATCAACTGCCGGTCGCCACTGGGGTAGAAGATGATTCCGAAGTCCTTCTCGGCGTGGGCTTGCAGGGTCCGGCAGAGGAACGGGGGATACTCCTGGGCGAAGCGCAGCGCGTAGCCAGCGCAGCCGACCAGCTCCATGACGATCAGCGCGGCCAGGCCCACCGTGCGGAGGCGCCGGCCAAACGCATCCACCCCGAGCATCAGCGTCAGGGCGAACATCGGCCACATAAACGCGAGATATCGGCTGAAGAAAAACGGTGTGAACAGGCACATTCCGGCCAGGAACAGGAACGGTAGGATAAGCATCGTCAGCACCAGGCCGCGAGGTTCGGCGGTCTTCCATACTCCGCGCAGCCCGGCCAGCAGCACCGGCGCCATCACCACCACGGCCGGGATGGCTGTGACCAGCATCAGCCACCTGCCCCGCTCCGGCCGGGCCACCGAATTGCCGTAGATGAAGAAGTAGGGAAAGCCGAGCAGGTGAAAGATCCACGCCGTGCCCCCTCGCGACAACTCCTGGTGTTGCATTTGCCACCACAGGAAGACACCTGAGGGAACCAGCAGCGCCAACAACACCAGGTTCGTCCCGACGACCCAGGCCAGTCGCCGACCGCTGCGCCGACTGTCCCACAGCCACCACAGCCCCAGCGCTGCCCAGCAGAAGGCGGCGCTATAGTTGGTGTTGAAGGCGATGAACATCGCTACCACGTACACCACCAGTTGCCACAGGCGCCGATCGCGGCGCCACCGCAGCGCGGCCCAGATGGCCAGCGACAGCGTCAGCGCCTGGACCGCCCAGGGGCGCAGGTGCAGTGAGAACGTCAACTGCATGGGGTTGAGTGCCGTCAGCAATCCCACGCCAAGCCAGATCACCGGCCGCGGCACCAGAAGGCGGCACAGCATCAGGATGGCCGCCACTGCCGCCGTGCCGATCAGGGCGTTGACCACGCGATACACCAGGATGTTCTCCCCGAATACCTGCCGCACCGCCGACAGGAGCAGGTGGAAGCCCTGAGGGTTGCCGATGTCAAAGGCTTCGCAGGCCAGCAGATCGCTGAAGCTGAAGCGCGAGACCAGGATGGTGTGGCATTCGTCCCCGTCCAGCGTCAGGATCGGTGCGACCGCCAGCCGCAGGGCCGCAGCCAGCAGGACGGTCCCCACCGCCAAGAGACCGGCCCTGCGCTCCAGGAAGCCCTGGCCGCCGCTGCTGATCCGAACTGCCGCCGTTGCGCCGCCTTGAGAGAGGTTCATGTCGTGACCCCTTTCGTCTCTATGCCCAACCGCCTGTCCGGATGTCTCTCAGGCTCTGCCTCCCTGCCTGAGGCCCGACTCCTTCACCGCCTGGAGGATCCTCCGCTGCTGCTTGGCCGTCAGCTCCGCGTAGGAGGGCAGCATCATCAGCCGCCCCAGGGCGTCCTCCAATTGGGGACAGTCCCCGCGTCGGTAGCCGTACTGCGCTGCCGCGTCGAGGCACTCCAGCCAAAGCAAATAGGCATCTACGCCCCGACGGCGGAAGAAGCGCACGGCCTCCTCGCGGCGGGTGCGGCTATCCAGCACTACTGGCCAGAGGTAGCCGTTCCAATCGTCCCCCGCGGCGACGAAGTGACAGGCCGGGGCTAGGGGACCGGCCGCTTCTGACAACCGCCTGGCCCAGTCCCTGTATCGTCGGCAGCGATCCGCAAATCCGACCAGCCCTTCGGAGATCAGCGTGTGTTCCACGTGCGACATCCGGGCCATCGGGACGTCGGGCAGGGTGCCCGGCCGATCGGCGTGGAGAAGACCGCAGCCCAGCAGCAGCCCGTACCACGGGCGGCGGTACAAGGCAGCCTTGAGCATCCGCTGCCACAGGGCCCGGCCAGCCGGCCGATGAGGAGGATCGCCCAGTTGCTCCACTTGCCGGCGGACGGCTGGCAACAGGGCCGGTTCGTTGACGATCAACCACCCCCCGCCGCCAGCCGACACGGGCTTGTGGAAGTTAAAGCTGAAGGCGGAGACCGCCCCGCGAAGCCCCAGCGGCATGCCGCCTGATCGGCTTCCCAGGGCGTGCGAGCAGTCTTCGATGATGGGCCGGCCGGGCAGGAGGTTGCTCACGCCGTCGAAGTTGCCTTCGTAGCCAAAGGTGTGGACCAAGATGGCCGCATCGACCGCGTCGCGGCGGTGGACAAGGCTGTCCAGATCATAGCGGAACGTGGTTGGGTCGATGTCGACGAACACGCAGCGCAGTCCGGCCCGCCGCACGGCCTCGAACACCGTCACGCAGGTGTAGATCGGCACGGCCACGCCGCCGCCCTCGGGCAGCCCCAGCGCCCGCAGGGCGATCGTCAGGCCCGCGGTTGCGCCGCTGAGAGTGAAGAGATCTTCCCCTTCTCGCGCCGTGCGGCCGCCGCCGTCGAACTCGTGCCGAGGCGCCCCGTGCTTGCCCAAGGCGCGCAGAATATCGCAGGGGCCCACCTGGGGGTGATACCGCGGGATCATCTGCCAAGGGACGACCATCGTGCGCTCCGCGAGGCCGGGCCCGACCTCTCTGGGATTGCCAGGTCCCCTCAGTCGGCCAGGGCGGCCTCGACGAGTTCGCAAACCATGTGGTAGACCAACATGCCAACTTCCTGAACGCGCGGGGTCTGTGTCGAGGGGATGTCCAGCAACACGTCGGCATACGGGGCGCATTGCCCGCCGCCCTGGCCGGTCAAGGCAATCGTCCGCAGGCCGCTTTGGCGGGCGTGCTTCAAGGCCGCGACCACGTTGGGGCTGTTGCCAGAGGTGCTCAGGGCAAAGGCTACGTCGCCCGCCTGGGCGTTGGCCTCCAGTTGGCGAACGAACACCCTTTCAAAGCCATCGTCGTTCGCCACGGCCGTGAGGACTGACGTGTTCACCGACAAGGCCTCGGCTCGCAAGGCCCGGCGCTCGCGCAGAAATCGCCCGACGAGTTCGGCGGCGATGTGTTGAGCGTCGGCGGCCGAGCCCCCGTTCCCGAACAAGAAGACGCCGTGCCCGTTGCGATAGGCCGCCAGGATGGTCTCGGCCGCGGCAGGGATCTTGGGGCCCACGTGCTTCACCGTGGCGTTCACCAGGGCCGCGTGTTCGGAGAAGCCTTTGTGGACCGTTTCGTCCATCGGTGTGCTCCGCGGGTCTGCTGCGGGTATGTTCCGCCGCCCTACCGCGTGGCCCGTAGCATACGTTGGGTCGGCCTGTGCGGTCAACGGTGATCGCCGCGGCGCGGTCTTGCGTCTGGCCGCCCGGTGGCTACACTGGTGCCTCAACCTTGGCCGCACGGTCGTGCCTCGTGTGAGTGATCATGCACGTGGTCTTCATCACATACGTCTACCCTCCGGAGCATGCCCCCGGAGGTGTGATGATTGAGGAGCTGGCCGAGGACTTCGCCCGCGCCGGCCATCGGGTCACTGTGGTCACGGGCTGGCCTAGCCACCCCACCGGTCGGCTGTTTGAGGGCTGGAGGAGTCAGTTTCGGCGGAAGCAGTGCGACGAGCGAGGCTTCGAGGTGCTGCGGTGTGGGCACAGCTTCGGCCCACGCACGCGGATGGTGCACCGCCTGTGGTACTACTTGACCTTCGCCGTCAGCAGCTTCTTCGGCGCGATGACGCTGGGCAAGATCGACGTGATCGTCTGTGCCTCCACGCCGATCTTCGGTTCCTGGGCCGGTCGGCTGCTGGCGGGGATCAAGGGGGCCCGATTCAACTACGACATTGCGGACCTGCATCCTGAGGCCATGCGGACCGCCGGGCTGATGGGCGACGGCCCGCTCTACCGGGCCCTGAGAGCCCAAGACACCTGGCTGTGCCGCCGGGCGGACTTCATCACCACCCTGTCGGACACCCTCCGCAAAAGCATCGAGGCCCGCGGCGTCGACCCGGGGAAGATTCGTGTCATCCCCTTCTGGCTGGACGGGCAGAAGGTCCACCCGGGCGATCGTGACAATCCCTGGCGGCGGCAGCACCGGGTTCCGACGGAGACCTTCGTGGCCCTGTTTGCCGGCACGATTGGCTACATCAGCGGGGCGGAAATGCTGGTGGAGGTCGCGCGGCTCCTGTCCGACCGGAAAGACATCCTGCTGTTGGTCGTCGGGGAAGGCCCGGTCAAGGACACCCTTCAGGTGGCGGCCGCCGAGGCGAAGCTGGCAAACATGCGCTTCCTGCCATTCCAGCCGGCGGCGATGCTGAACGACATGCAGGCCACGGCCGATGTCGGCCTGGTGACCCTGCGGCCGGAGGCCGGGGAGCATTCCGTGCCCTCCAAGCTCCTGGGCTACCTGGCCGCTGGCAGGCCCGTGATCGCCAGTGTGCATGGCGGCAGCCCTACGGCCCAAACCCTCCACCAAGGTCGCTGCGGCGTCGTGGTTCCCCCGAACGATCCTACGGCCATGGCCGAGGTGATCCGCCACGCGGCCGACCACCGCCGGGAACTCACCAAGATGGGCCGAAACGCCCGCGAGCACTTCCTGCGATGCTACGAGCGACAAAGCAGCGTCCGGCAGTGGGAGGAGTGCATTACGGCCCTGGCCCACCAGGGCCGCCCGGCGGCCCAGTCGAGATACAGGCAATGACATCGGTTCCTAACCCGATGGAGGAGTTGTACCAGCGCCTGGGGCAGCGCGTGGTTTGCAGCGAGAGCTCTTGGTGGCATGAGGTTCACCCGCACGTGTTTCAGTCGTTTCCCTACTACCGGCTCATCCAGCCCCAGGAGCCCGAGCTCCAGGCCCTGCTCCGCGAATACCGCCTACGGGCGATCCGCTACACGACGCCGTTGGAGGGCTTTGGATTCTTCAGCACGGTGGAGCTCAACACCAGCACGGACTACGACATCAGCACGGTTCGCAAGACCGAGGTTCGCCGGGCCATCCGCCACGGAATCCACACGAAGGATGAGCAACGCCCGGCCCTTTCCCTCTGGCGCTGTGAGCGAGAGCGATACGAGACAAGATCAAGCCCTTCTCACAGGCAAGGGCTGATGCCGAGGGTGCCGCCGTCACGGACTGGCGGAAGGAGCTCCAACAGGAGAGTACTGGGCCGCCATGGATTCGAACCACGGACCTCCTGCGTGTAATGCAGGCGCTCTGCCACTGAGCTAACGGCCCGGAGTCATCTAATCTTACACACTACCCATCGATCCCGAGAAGCCGCGACTTGACGACCAGCCGGTCGGAGTCCAGATTCCACAGATCAGAGTTTGTCCATGTCCTCCGTCGCCCAGGCCAGAGACATGCGGTCAAGGCCGGCGATGACCTGCGACATGCCGGCTATTCTCCCTATTATACCGTACTTAGGCAGTGCCTTGGCCAGGTGCTCCCATAGTCTTGCCGCAGGACGCGGACGCAACAGCGGTCGCAACAGCGGACGGGCCACGAAGACCCGCCGGAGCGGCATGGCCTCGTATCCCATGCTCAGTTTGAATCGGTGGAGGGTCGAGCGATCGACTCCCAACTGAACACTGCTCAAACCACACGAGACGTAGCTTAGCTTCTTTTCCGCCAGCATGGTCCTGGTGATGACAAAATACAGCGCGTTGTTGGGCGAATCGTTGTGGAAGGCTGTGGCGGACTTTGCGGCATCGAATACGGCCCAGTTATCGACGTTCAGCACAGTCAGCCACCCGGCCAAGGCGTCGCCAGCCCAGGCGCCCCATATGTCCAGGAACTTCGAGCCGCGCCGGGCGTTGACGAACTCCTGGAAGTTCTTCTGCGAGGGTGGGGCATAGCCGTGCCGCAGGTCGGTATCGGCATAGGCGGTGTAGCCCTTGGCGGCCAACTCGTCCCAGGTGCACAATCGGATCTTCAGGTGCTCCAGGCCGCGGCGGATGGAGGCTCGCACGCGTTTTTTCAGAGTCTCCAGTGAGTAGGTCTGGTTCCGGCAGACATAGAAGAAGCAGTTGGCCGGGTGTGCTTCGTCCGGCTGTTGCAGAAAGCTGACAACCCACACTTTGCGGTTGCTCAGTAACTGCCGTATCTCGGCGCCGCCCACCGGGTCGGTGCAAGGCAGCGGCAGGCGGGTCAGTTCGCCCGGTGCGCCGGGAACCCAGGCAAAGGGGCCGCCGTCCGCCATGGTGCACTGTAGGCCCACGGCCGCCAGTGATTTCACGTACTCCGACAAGGTCCCGCCGGGAACCATCGTTGCCTGGTCCACCGTCTCCATTTGGGTCCCGTTCGTGACCTCCGTCTAACTCTGGCTCGTGTCCTATGGGGTCAGGCGCCCAGTTGCCTGGGACCGCCGGCCCTAGCAGTCGGGTCGGCGGCACTGAGATTACCACGTCTTACTTGACCTGTCCAATCCCCAGCACCAACTCCACGCTCCGCCGTGCTGTGTGCTCCCCCGCGCGGCGGTGAGTTGGCAGGTTGACGACCTCTCTGGCGGCCTGCTCGGCCTGCGGGCACAGGCCGGTCTGGTAGTCGTACAGGTCCAGCGGTGTTTCCCGCGGGTGCAGGGGGCACTCGAACCATGTGCCCAGCTCCACACCGGCCTTAGGTGCCTCGGCGATGGCTCGGGTCTTGTCGGCTACCCGGACAGGGTAGCGCACCAGCACCGGGTCCATGTAGGGCGGCAGCGGCGGGACGGGCCAGCCGGCTTGGCGGAGCAGATCGTCATAGACCCGCTGCATCCGCCGCCGATGCGCGATGTTGGCGAGCAGCTTGCCGATCTGGCTCCGGCCGGCGCGGGCCTGGGCCTGTCCCATGAGGGTAAAGAACCCCCCCGGCATCTGCGGCGTGAACTCCGCTTGCGACGATGAGCCCACGACCACCCCTTTGCGGGTCAGCCAACGGAACAGGCTCGTGGCCAGCGCGGTTGTGCGAGGATAGATGAGCAGGCGGTAGGCCACCCTCTGAAGCGAAAGCATCCAGGCCGTGGGGAAGGCCGGTTCCTGCGCATGCAGGCGATACAGCTCGTCGATCTTCCCTGCTAGCGCGGCGTCGCCGGTCGTGGCCATGCCGCCTACCCCCGTGGTAAAGGGCTTGTTCCACTGGAACGACCAGTACGCTGCCAGGCCGAACGTGCCGCATAGCCGGCCTTTGTACATCGAGCCCATGGCTAGGCAGCAGTCCTCGATCACGGGCAGGCCTTTTCTCTTGGCGATGTCCAACAGGGCGTCCATCTCGCAGGGAATGCCATAGGTGTGCTGGGCGACCAGGACCTTGGTCCGCGGGGTGATCGCCTGCTCGATTCGGCTGACGTCGATGTTGTAGGTTTGCGGGTCGATATCCACGTAGACGGGCTTCGCGCCTAGGTACTTGACGGGGTTGACGTCCATCACGCAGGTGTAGCCGGGCAGGATGACCTCGTCGCCCTCGCCGACGCCCATGGCCCGCAAGATTGCATACATCGCGACGCGGCCCTTCCAGAAGGCAAATGCGTACGGCATGCCCAGCCATTGGGCAAAGGCCTGCTCGAAGTGCCGTCGGGCCTGGCTCACGGGGGCAGGGTCCTCTCCTAGCTGGCGGCCGCCAGGGCAGACTTGAGCGCCTGGGCGACCGTCCGCACCTGGGCTTCGGTGAGTCCCGCAAAGAACGGCAGGGCGATGGTCCTGGCGGCGATCCGCTCCGTGACGGGGAACTGCCCCGCCCGCGTGCCGAGCAGCTCCATGACAAACGGCTGGAGGTGGATGGGCACGAAGTAGGGGTTGCAGCCGACCCCGGCCTTTTTCAGTCGGTCCATCACCGCGTCCCGGTCGGCCTGGCTGAAGCGGTCGGCCAGGCGGATGACGTAGACGAACCAGCTCGCCGTCGCGCGGTCGTGCATCGGCGGCAGGTGGATGTCCTTGATGTTGCTCAGGGCCTGGTCGTATAGCGCCGCGACGGCCCTCCGGCGGGCGAGCAACTCGTCCAGCCGGCGCACCTGGACCTCGCCCAGGGCCGCGTGCAGCTCGCTGAGGCGGTAGTTGTATCCCAATCGCGCGTGCGACAGCCAGGCGGACGTATCGCGCCCCTGGTTGCGCATCGACCGGCACAGGTCGGCCAGGCGGTCGTCGTCGGTGACGACCAGACCGCCTTCGCCGGTGGTGATCTGCTTGTTGGGGTAGAAGGCGAACACGCCGCAGTCGCCGAAGCTGCCGGCGGGCCTGCCGCCCAGCACCGCCCCCAATGCCTCGCAGCAGTCCTCGATCATGGCCAGATTGTGCCTGCGGGCGATCTGCTCATAGCGGTCGAAGTGGACGGGGTTGCCGAAGACCTCCACCGGCAGGATGGCCTTGGTGCGGCCCGTGACGGCGGCCTCCAAGGCCGAGGGGTCCAGGTTGTAGCTCTGCGGGTCGATGTCCACGAACACGGGCCGCGCGCGCTCGAACAGCAGGCAGTTGGTCGTGGCGACAAACGAGAACGGTGTGGTGATCACCTCATCGCCCTCCCCGATCCCCAGGGCCCGCACGCACAGGTGCAGCCCGCTGGTGCCGCTGTTGACGCCGATGCCGTGCTTGCGGCCCGCGCGGGCGGCCACGGCGGCCTCGAAGGCCTGGATCCGCGGCCCGATGCTCAGCCGCCCGCTGCCCAGCACCGCCAGGACCGCCTGAAGCTCCTGCGGCGTGATGTCCGGGGCCGACAGCGGCACCGACGCGTCAACCATGGCTCACGACCTCCACCTTCGCTTGGTGTTCACCGTCGCTCTGGCCACCGGCGGGGCTCCTCCGCACGAGGCCCCGTCAGCGCAGGACGAGCGAAACGCAATCCGCGTGGGCTCAAGCGGCCCCCTCGGCCGGGACGGGCTTGGACCCCGCCACGCCCCCTACCGGGGGGTTCCGCGGTTCGTATTCCGGCACCAGGCGGCGCATCGCGGCGATGAGCTTGTCTCGGTCCGCAGAGTTGACCAGGGCCTCCAGCTCCGCCAGACCCTTGTTGACCTCCTCCAGGTCCATGGGTCTGCTTCGCCAGACGAGCACCTTGGGATGGACCGTCGGCTCGATGTCCTCCCCGGCCGTGCGCAGCTCCTCGAACAGCTTCTCACCGGGACGGATGCCGGTGTAGGTGACGTCGATATCCTCCCCGGGCCTGAAGCCGCTGAGGGTGATCATCTGCCGTGCCAGGTCCACGATCTTGACCGGCTCG
>JALHTV010000153.1 GCA_022866005.1 Phycisphaerae bacterium | reverse complement strand
GGGCCCGCCGAGGAGGACCAGGAGGCCCCGGCGCCCGGCCGGCCTGCCCCGGCCGGTGTGGAGGAGGGGGCGGGCAACGCCGTCTACCACATCGGGGCCGACGGGCTGGTGCGCCCGATCTTCCGAAAACCGGTCACCATCCTCGCCATGATCCGCACCGACGACCGGATCCTGCTGGGTACGGGCAACAACGGGGCTATCTACGCCATCGGCGACGACGGTGAGGAGGTCACCCAACTGGCCCGCACCGACGCCAAGCAAGTGACCGCCCTGGCGGCCGACGCCGACGGGCGGATCGTCTTCGCCACCAGCAACAAGGGCGCCGTGGGCGTACTGGGCCCGGGCCTGGCTCGCGAGGGCACGTACACCTCCAAGGTGCTGGACGCCGGGCAGATCGCCCGCTGGGGCTCCGCTGCGGCGCGCGTCAGCGGCAAGGGGGCCGTCACCTTCGCCACGCGCAGCGGCAATGTGGCCAAGGCCGAGGAGACCACCTGGAGCGCCGGGTCGGCTGAAGAACCGATGGACCCGCGCGCGGGCGACCGCACCATCGCCAGCCCCGCCGGGCGGTTCCTCCAGTACCGCCTGACGCTGAAGCCAGCCGCGGGCACCGGCCCGACCGTCCGGCAGGTGGAGCTGATCTATCAGGTGGGCAACCTGCCGCCGGTGGTCTCGGACATTCGCGTCAAGCCCAGCACCCTGCCGCGCGAAGGCCGGGGCGAGCAGACCGGCCCGCAGGCGTATCGGATGGTTGCCTTCAATGCCAAAGACGCCAACGGGGATACCCTGACCTACGTCGTCGCCTGCCGCCAGGCCGGGGCCAGCGAGTGGGTGACGCTGGCGGAGAAGCTGGACCAGCCGCGGTGGGTGTGGGACACGCGGACCGTGGGGGATGGCGCCTATGAGCTGCGGGTGACGGCGGACGATTCGCCGGCTAATCCGCCCGGTTCGGCCTTGTCCGGCTGGCGGATCTCCCCGCCGCTGATCGTGGACAACACCCCGCCGATGGTGACGAGCCTGGCGGCGCGGGTCCAGGGCGACAAGGTCCACGTCACCGGCACGGCGGACGACGCCGGCAGCCGCGTGGCCACCATCCACTATGCCGTCGACAGTCAGGAGGACTGGGTGGCTGTGCTGCCGAAAGACGGCATCGCCGATGCGCCGCGCGAGGACTTCGCCTTCAAGCTGGAGGAACTTTCGCCGGGGCCGCACCGCCTGGCGGTGAAGGTCACGGACCTGTTCGGCAACGCCGGCTACGGGACGCTGAGCGTGACCGTGGCTGCCGGGCGGGCGGTTTCAGGTCCGGTGTCGGGGCCGGCTGGCGAGTAACGGGCCGCCCGTGTGCCTAAACAACGGGTGGCGGAGCGGGCGCTCCACCACCCTACCCACAAAGCCGACCGACCGGACCGGCTTTTAGTACTGCTGGTTCCGTCGTACGTCGGCTGAGGCCGTCGCGGCAAAGGTCCTGCCCCCGGTGGCGACGGTGATGGTGGCGGTGACCGTCTTGGTGTAGACCAGCGCGTCGGCGATGCCCGTCTGGCGGCTGACGGTGAACGATGGCGCCGACACCATCCCCTCCCCGCCCAGGAGCACCTCGCTGGTCGTCACTCCGCTGGCGGTTTGTTCATAGGTGAGGACGCCGTTGTCCCAGGTGTATCGGATCAGGGTCAGGCCGCTGCCGTCTTCGGGGGGCAGGATGGAGATGCTCGTGGAGGTAGTATTCACCTCGTCGGCCGTGCGGACCTCGCGCGTCATTCGGGCCAGCACCGACCGCGCCGCCTGGGTCATGGCCGCGACGCGTTCGTTCTCTTCGTAGCCTTGGATAGCGGCCTGCACGGCCAGGGCGATGGCGGCCAGCAGCATCGCCAGCAGCGCCGTGGCGATCAGGACCTCGACGAACGTGAAGGCCCTGCGGTGCCCCCGCGCGTGGCCGCCGGGCGGGCGGGGCTTCCGCCGATCCAGGGCATGCACTGCGAGATGTGCCAACGCCTCAGCAGCCATGTCAGTACTCCCGATAGCTGGAAGCGACAGGCGACAGCCGCCGCGGGATGGCGAACCCCGGTGGGATCTGCGGAGACCCGGATCGGTCGATGGTGATCCGGGAGTTGCCCGTCAGGGTGAACGCCGAGTCGCCGTAGTTGATGATCGATCCGTGAATCGTGCCGGAGGCGTTACCGGTCCACGTGAAGGCGTCCGCGGCCATGCAGCCGCCGACCGAGCCGAAGTTTCCGGTGAACGTCACGCCGAACCCGGGCGCCAGCAACGATGTCCCGGGCATCAGCCGCACCTGGGCGAATTCAGGGGTATTGGGCAGGTTCTCCACGCCTTGGAAGGCGGTGTTGCCGGTGAAGCGAATGGTGTTGGTGGTGTAGACGTTGTCCCCGGCGTCTTCGGTGACGATCACGCCCGTAAGGTTCAAATTGCCGGTAAAGCGCACCTCGTTGGGGGCCTCGACGAACACCACGCCGCGGATCGTCGTGTTGCCCGAGAAATTGGGATTGGTGTTGGCCTTGATGCGGATGTTGGTGAAGGTCCGGTTGCCGCCGGTGGGCGTGTTGGCGTCGACGATGTTCGTGGCGAACGGCTCAAAGATGGTCGGATCGGCCTCGGGAAAGTCCACGTCGCCGACGCCGATGTGGATGTGGTCCTGGATGGCCGATCCGCTGGCCTCGCCGACGACGACGTTGCCCGTGATGGTGGCGTAGGAATCGGGGTTGGCCGAGTAGATGTCTCCATCGATGTGACAGTTGCCCGTCAGGCGGAAGGCTTCGAGATTCGTGTAGGTGGTGGAGAGGATCTTGGCCTCGTTGGGGTCGTTGGCGCCGTAGACGGACGCATTGCCGGTCAGGGACACGGCGCTGCGGGAGGCGACGCCGTACTCGAATATGCTGCTGCTGCCGCCTTCGGCGTTGATGCTCATCCCCACCGATCGCGTCGTTTTGCCGTCCGACCCCGCCACCGTCAAGTTGAAGACGTTGTCAGCGGCCAGCGAGATCGTCGCACGGAAGTAGCCCTGGTCGGTGGTGATGGAGGGGATGGAGATCGTCGAACCCAGAACCGTCACCTGCGCCCCGGCGAGGTTGGGCGTGCCGTTCAGGCGGGTCTGCAACGCGGCGGCCAGGGCGTTCAGCAGGTCTTGGCCGGTCACCTCGGCCGGCAACGTCACGTCGCGCAGGGTGTACATGAGATAGGACAGCCCGCTCTCGGATTGCAGCAGGCTGCACTGGATGCTCGCCTGGTTGGCGCTCTGGACCACACCCAGGCAGCTGCCCGCTGCCAGCGCCGCGCCCAACGCGGCCATGATGGCCAGCAGGATCAGCGCCAGGATGCAGGCGAACGCTGCCTTTCTGTTGACTTGACCGGGCATCATTGCGCCCCCCTCGGCTCCAGGTACGTTGAGGGAACCGGCACCAGGGCAATCGACAGGACGAAGCCCGCAGGGTGTGGATCGGCCGCGGCGTGGTCCACGTAGATCTCCACGTGGCCGCTGACCGTCGTCGGCAGGTCCGCCAGGCCCAGGACCGTCCCGCGGACGACGCCCTCGGCCGTCCCGGTGAAGGTCAATTGGTCGGCGGCGATCGAACCGTTCACCGAACCGAAGTTGCCCGAGAACGTGACCGCAAAGCCCGGGGCCAGGACAAAGGTGCCCGTCATCTGCTTGACCGCGGCGAACTCCGGCGTGTCCGGCAGCACCTCGACGCCGTAGGCTTGCGCGCTGCCGGAGAAAGAAAGCTGGCAACTGCTGATCGGCAGATCGGAGTCTTGCGTGACGATCAGCCCGTTGATGGTGGTTTGCCCGGCGAACGTCACGATATTAGGCGCCTCGATGTAGACCACGCCGTTGAGCACCACGTCGCCGCCGAAGGTGGGGTTGGTGTTGGCCGCGATGCGGATGTTGGAATAGGTGCTCGCGGACGGAGACGACGTGTTCAACACGTTCGTTGCCAACGCAGCCAGCGGCGCAATGTCGACCTCCGGGAAGCTCGGCTGCGCCACGTCGAAGTGAACGTGCTGGGCGATGACATTGGGGTCATAAGACCCCCCGACGCTTGGCGAGCCGCTGATCGCGACCGTGGCGGACGATCCTGTCGTGTACAGATCGCCGCTGATCGCCGCGCTGCCGCTCAGCGCAATCGCCGTACCGGTGGTGGTGGCGGACAGGACACTGGCCTCGGACGGGTCGTTGACGCCGACGATCTCGGCGCTGCCGCTGAGGACGATCTGCCCGCGGGACGCCAGACCGTAGTCGAACACGTCCGGAAGACGCGGCACCAGGTCCAGGAGGATCTGGACGCGCCGGGAGGCATCCTGGCTGGATCCCGTCACGGTCAGGCTCGCCCGGTTGGGGTTGGCCCACGCCAGCTGCGAGGTGAAGTACCCGTAGGGCAGGACGATCTGCGGCACGGTGACGGCGGCTCCGGTGACCGTGACGGTCTGGCCGGAGAGGTTGGGCGTGCTGTTCAACATCGTGCCCAAGACCGAGCACAGGTCTCCGGGAAAGCTGCTGGGATCGGTGGTGCCCGGCAGGCGGACGGGAGCCATCGTGCGCAGCAGGAACGTCAGGCCTCCTTCGGCGGCCAGCCGTGCCTGGGCTGCGTTCCCATAGTTGCTGCTGGCCTTCAGCGACAGGCCTGCTCCTGCGGCCCAGACCACGGCCAGGCTTGCGCACATCGCCAGAAGGATCAGCGCCAGGATATAGGCGAACGCCTTGCGGGTGGGACAGGGGGAATGTCTTGGTGCGTTCATGGTGATCTCCTTGCCACAAGCCAGCCAGCGGAGCGCACCGTTCGGCCCTGATAGGCCACTTTGACTTGTACGTGGATCATGTCGCTCGTTCCAGGCGTCACGACCGCGGTGAGCTGAGCGGGATTGCGCCAGGTGAGCGTGATGGTTTGCGACCAGCCGCGCAGGCCCGTGATCGCCAGGCCACAGGCGTTGCGCGGGGGGCTGTAGGTGACGTTCATCAGGTCGTCCAGGTCGTCGACCCAGACCTGGGGATCCCAGCCGTCGGAGCCGGGGGGATTGCCGATGTCGTCGGGGTCGGTGTCGCTGAAGGGCAGCTTCAGCGACCATTCCCGGATTTCCTGGACCAGGAAGACCGCTTGGGCGAGCTGCTGGCCGGCGCGGTTGGTGCGGGTTCCGGCTACCAGGCAAGCCATCAGGGCGGTGATGCCGATCCCCACAATGGCTGTGGCGACCGCGACCTCGATAAGCGTGAAGCCGTCGCGGGCGCGTCCGGAAATGGTGCGGTTCATCACGTCACCTCAACAGGCTCCTCCTACTTGACCAACGCGGACATCTTGAAGATGGGTAGCACGATACTCATGGCGATGAATCCCACGATCAGACCCATGATCACGATCATCATCGGTTCGAGCATGGCGGCCATGGCCTTGATGGTGTTCCGCAGCTCGCCGGAGTAGTACACGGCCACGTCCTGGAGCACCTCGCCGAGCTTGCCGGACTCCTCCCCGGCCGAGATCATCTGCACCACGCTGCTCGGCAGCACCGATTGATGAACCAGGGGCTGGGCGACCTTCTCGCCCTGCCGGACAGCCGCGTGTACGTTCGTCCACAGCCCGGCGTACACCACGTTGCCCGAGATGTCGGCGGTGATCTGGAGCGTCTCCAGCATGGGCACGCCGGCGCACAGCAGCTCGCCCATGGTGTGCAGGCCGCGGGTGATGTACAGGGCCCGGAGCATCTTGCGGAACAGCGGTAGGCGCAGCTTGAAGCGGTCCCAGGCGCCGCGGCCAGCGGGGGTGTGGATGGTCCGAACGAACACCACGACCGCCGCGACCACTCCGCCCAGGACCAGGTACCACCGGTGCCTCAGGAACGCACTGAGCCCCAGGAGTATCTTGGTGGGCATGGGCAGCAGGGCCTCCTTGCCGGCGAAGATCGCGCTGAAGCGCGGCAGCACCCACGTCAGCAGGAAGATGGTCGTGGCCACGGCCATGCAGGCAATGATGGCCGGGTAGACCATCGCGCCGCGGACCATATTCCGCGTATCGACCTGCTGGCCGAGCGTGCCGGCGATGCGCTCCAGCATGTGGCCGAAGCTGCCCGACAGCTCCGAGGCGCGGACCATGTTGACGTACAGCGGGCTGAAGACCTTCGGATGCCGCGCCAGGGCTTGGGAGAACGGCTGGCCGGCCTCCACGTCGTGCTTGATCTGCTCGAGGATCCGCCGGAAGCGCGGACTGGTCGTCTGCTCGGCGATGCCGCTGATGGCGTTGCGGATGGGGATGCCGGCCTTGATCATCACCGCCAGTTGGTTGGTGAAGTTCTGCACGTCGCGCAGGCCCGGACCGAGCTCCAGGTGGAGGCCGCGCACGCGCGCCAACCAGCTCGCCGGGCCAGTGATGGGCACGACGTTCAGCAGGTAACCGCCCTCTTGGCGCAGCCGGGCGGTGGCGTCGAGCAGCGACGTGGCGTCCAGCGCCCCGCTGCTGACGCCCCCGGCGGATTGCCGGATTTCGTACTTGTAGGTCGGCATAGCGAATCCTTTACGCGCTCAAGGCCCGGCTCAGCGTCTGGGGCCGGGCGGCCTGGCTGACCGCTTGCTCCCGGCTGATCCACCCGTTGAGGTACAGGGCCTTGATCGACTCATCCATCGGGCACATGCCCGCGGCGCGGTTGGTCTCGATGATGTTGGGAATCTCGTGAATGCGGTTCTCGCGGATGCAGTTCCTCACCGCCGGGGTGCAGATCATCACTTCGCAGGCGGGCACCATGCCCGGCTGGTCGGCGCGGGGGAACAGCACCTGGCTGATGACGGCCTGGAGCGTGTTCGACAGCATCGCGCGGATCTGGTTCTGCTGCTCGGCGGGGTAGATGTCGATGATGCGATCGACGGTCTGCGAGGCGTTCTGCGTGTGCAGCGTGCTCAGCACCAGGTGGCCCGTCTCGGCGGCGGTGATCGCGGCGCTGGTGGTCTCCAGGTCGCGCATCTCACCCACCAGGATGATGTCGGGGTCCTGGCGGAGGGCATGCTTCAGGCCGCTGGCAAAGTCCGGCACGTCGCTGCCCAGCTCGCGCTGCTCGATGACGGCCTTGACCGGCTTCAGCTCGTACTCCACCGGGTCTTCCAGGGTGATGATGTGCTCGGGGGAGCACTGGTTGACCCGGTCGATCATGGCGGCCAGGGTGGTGCTCTTGCCGCTGCCGGTCTGCCCCGTCACGAGCACCAGCCCGCGGGGCAGGTCGGCCAGGCTCTCGACGACCGGGGGCAGGTTGAGGCTTTCCAGGGCCGGCACCCTCGAGGGGATCGCGCGGAAGGCCAGGGCGATGGCGTCGCGCTGGTAGTGCGCGTTGACGCGGAAGCGCCCCAGCTCGGGAAGTTGGTAGGAGAAGTCGATGTCGCGATTGGCCTCCAGCCGCGTGAAGCGTCGCTCGCCCAGCAGCGCCCGGGTGAACTGCTCGCTCTGCTCCGCCGTGACGGGCGGCTGGCCCGGAGCGGGCCCCAGCACCGTGTGGATGCGGAACAGCGGTGGCAGGGGCGGCACGATGTGCACGTCGCTCGCACCGGCCTTCAGGCCCATCATCAGCCATTCCCGCAGTCTGTCCACAGGGGTGCTCCTTTTACGTCTCTGTGACGCGCATCAGCTCGTCCGCGGTGGTGATTCCCGCGGCGACCTTTCCCAGCCCGTCCTCGCGAATCGTCTTCATGCCCGCCTGGTGGGCGGCCCGGTGAAGCTCGGTCAGCGAGGGGTTGGTGGCGATCAGATCGCGCAGGGGGTCGTCCAGTTCCAGCAGCTCGTAGACGCCGACCCGGCCCTTGTAGCCGGTCTGGCGGCATTTGTCGCAGCCGGCGCCCTGATAGAGGGTGCGGATGTCCGCATGGAATTTCCGCAGGTACGCCAGATCGCACTCGCGGGGGGTCTTCACCGGCGCCTTACAGTTCTCGCAGATCCGCCGCACCAAGCGCTGGGCCACCACGGCGTTCACCGAGGCGCTGATGAGGTACGGTTCCACGCCGATGTTGACCAGGCGGGTGATGCTGGCGGGGGCGTCGTTGGTGTGCAGCGTGCTGAGCACCAGGTGGCCGGTCAGCGAGGCCTGGACCGCGATGCGGGCGGTCTCCTCGTCGCGGATCTCGCCCACCATGATGATGTCGGGGTCTTGCCGCAGCAGGCTGCGCAGGACCGCCGCGAAGGTCACGCCGATGCTCTCGTGCACGTGGACCTGGTTGATGCCGCTCAGCTCGTACTCCACAGGGTCCTCGACGGTGGAGATGTTGCGGCGCTGGCTGTCCATCACCTGCAAGGCCGAGTACAGGGTGGTGCTCTTGCCGCTGCCGGTGGGGCCGGTGACCAGGATGATGCCGTGGGGCTGGTCGATCTGATGGCGGAAGGCCGCCAGCGTCTCGGGGCCCATGCCCAGGTTCTCCAGGCCCACGAGGATCGAGCGGTTGTCCAGGATGCGGATGACGCACTTCTCACCGTACTGGATGGGCAGGGTGCTGACGCGCAGGTCCACGGTCCGCTCGTGGACGGTCGCGCGGATGCGCCCGTCCTGGGGCAGGCGGCGCTCGGCGATGTCCAGGTTGGCCATGATCTTCAAGCGCGAGACGACCGCCGCGTGGAGTTGCATCGGCGGAGCGGGTTGCTCGAACAGGATGCCGTCGATGCGGTAGCGGATGCGCAGGTGGCGGTCGCCCGGCTCGATGTGGATGTCGCTGGCGCCCTCGCGCACCGCCGAGGAGATCAGGAAGTTGGCGTAGCGGATGACCGGGCTTTGGCTGGCGATCTTCTCCAGGTCGGCCACTTCCTCGGCCTTGCAGCTGGCCACCTCCACGGTGTCCTCGGAGATGTCCTTGATGATCTCGTCCACCTGCTGGGCCTGGGCGGCTGAGAGCTCCTCGACGGCCTTGTGGATCTCGCTCTCGACGGCCACGACCAGTTGCATCCGCCCGTGCGTGCGCCGCTTGAGGTCGTCGATGAGGAAGATGTCCGCCGGATCGGCCAAGGCCACCAACACGTTCTCGTCTTGGCGGCCGATGGGCAGGACCTTCTTGGCCTTGATGTAGTCCAGCGGTAGCAGAGTGAAGACGTTCTCGTCCACCTCGGCCGCGGTGACGTGCACGAACGGCAACTCGAAGAACTCCGCGACCGCCTGCTGGGCCGTGGTCTCGTCGATCTTCTGGGAGGCCACCAGCACCTGAAGGAGGCTCAGGTGCGGGCTGTCCTGTCGCTTCTGGGCCGCGGCGGTGAGGTCGTCCACCGTCACCTTGCCCTGGCGCAGCAGGATCTGCTCCGGTCCATGCCAGGCCGGAGCCGTCTCGCTGGGTCGCCACACCTCGGCGAACTCCACGACGTCTCCAGCGGGCTGGGCAGCCGGGGGCGGGGGCGCCGGGGCAGCTTCTTCAGGCTGGGCTTTGGCAGCGGTAGGCAACACGGCGCTCTCCTCCAGTTCCTCCACAAGGCCGCGCGAAGCCCGCGCGTCCTAATGCATCTTTAATTCGACCGTTTGATCCTGCCACTTCAGTGTGGCCGACTCCGGTTCGATCTTGATGATCGTCCAGCCGCGGATGACCTGACCCTCGGTCAGGATGTTGTTGGAGATCATGGCCGTTGCTCCGTGGGGTCCGGCCAGGACCGATTGCAGGCGCAGCTCCTTCAGGGCGCTGAGGGCGTCGATGGTCCCGCTGGGATCGCCGCCAGGCGGCTCCGGTTCGGCTGCGCTGGCCAGCGGCACCGCCGGGGCGCTGCTGAGGGGCTTGAATTCGAAGGGGTTGCCCGCCAGGCGCTCCGGCGGAATCTGCCGCTGCTGGGTCTCGTAGTAGAACGTGGTCACCAGGTCCGCAGCGGTTCCGGCCGTCCTCTTGGCGACCTCGGTCCGGGCCTGCCACTGGGCCAGCGCCGTCTCGACCTGCCCGTCTTCGGCCTTCTCCTGGGCCATGGCGCTCGCCGGGCCATGGCGCAGGCTCAGCAGGTAGACGCTGGCTAACGCAGCGGCGAACAAGACCGCCAGCGGGGTATTGCCCTGCTTGAACCACCTCAGGATGCGCCCGGGCGACACGGTCCGTCTTGGCTCTGGGGCCGGCGGGGGGGCTGGGCCTTGATCCGTTGTCTGAATGTTGTCGGTCGACATGGTTGCTCCGTGGGTTCTTGCTCACAGCGGCGCCGTGGGCGCGCGCTCAAAGAAGATCGACATGTTGAAAATGGCCTCCACTTGGCCTTCGGAGGCATTCTTGAGCTTTCCGACCGTCATCGAGTTGATCCGCATGATCCGGGGTTGGTTCTCCAGCGCCTGCAAGAAGCCGTAGAACCCCCGGAAGTCACCCTCCAGCTGCACGGCGATAGGCTGCTCGCGCGGAGTGGCAGAGGCGGTTTTCTCGTCGACCGGTAACGTGCGGATCGACTTGGTGACCAGGTGGTTGGTCTCAGCCAGACGCCAGACCTCCCGCAGCACCTTGTCTATCTCTTTCTCGCTGGGCAGCTTGGACTGGAAGAATCCAATGGCCTTCTCCAGCGCGGCGATCTCCAGCTTCAGGTCGCCCAGCATGGCGGTGGCTTGGTTCAGCTCGCGCAGGCGCTCCTGGCGGACGTGGACCTGCTCAAGCATCTGGGCCTTGTAGAGGTCCGCCGGCCGAAACACCAGCCACCAGGCTGCCAGGGGAATCATCATCAGCAGCACGACAAACACGATGAGGCGAATCCCCACTTTCATGGTGCGTCTCCAGTTTTGCGGGCCTCGGCGAGGACCTGGGCGGACGACGCCGGCCTGTCGTGGGCCGCTTGCAGCACGTCCATCACGTCCACGTTAGGCTTGATCTCCATCTTCACCTGGAACTCTCGGACGGGCACGTCGTCGAGGACCTTTTCCTGGCTGAAGACCAGGTCCACCCCGCTCAGCAGCGGGTTGCGAATCAGTTCGGCGATGAACAGCGCCACGTCCACGTCCGTGCCGGCCAAGCCGTCCACCTCCACCGTCAACACCTCCGTCACCTGCGTCCCCCCCCGCCGGGCCTGGAGGTTCTGGAACTTGGACTCTCCCGAGGCCGACTCGGCGCGGGCGACGACCTGCTTGGGCATCAGCTGGAAGCGTGTCAGCGAGGCGTGGCGCGGCAGGGCGTTGGTGATGATGGCCAGCAGCGTGCTGCGCGGCACGCGCTCCAGCAGGGCCGCGGTCCGCTGGGCCTTGTGGAGCACCTTTTGCCTGTGGGTCTCCAGATCCTGAAGCTGTCCCAGGAGCTTGGCGGCGTCGGCATACTCGGCGTCTATCCGTTCGACGACCTGGCGCGTGCGTCGGGCGGACTGCTCCGACACCCCTACGGCCGCGGCCAGCGCGGCCATCACGATCAGGAACAGCGTCAGGCACAGGCTGTTGATCCGCTGCTGCTGGCGGCGCTTGATATAGTCGTCGGGCAACAGGTTGATGATGCTCATGCGTTGTTCCTCTCCAGGGGCCTCACGCCGCGACGGTGGGGCTGAGGCTCAGTCCCACGGCCACGGCCCAGGCGGGCTGGGGCTGGCGCCAGTCGAAGTTCAGCCGCGCACCGGCGCCCGGGGACCGCTTGACGCGGACCAACGGGTCGCCGATCTGGGCCGGCAGGTTCAGACGCTGCGCCAGCGCCTGGCAGAGGCGCTTGTCGTAGGCCTGACCGCCGACGAAGATCGCCCGCTCCACACTGTGGTGGCGGAAGATCGACTCGTAGTACCGCAGGCACTGGGTCATCTCATCTGCGATGTCTTT
The DNA here is from genome assembly GCA_022866005.1 of Phycisphaerae bacterium. Taxonomy (GTDB): domain Bacteria; phylum Planctomycetota; class Phycisphaerae; order SM23-33; family SM23-33; genus JALHTV01. Next base: position 3,045 of record JALHTV010000153.1, on the reverse strand, counting down.
GATCGTCCCGTCGAGCAACCTGAACAGCTCTTCCTCGGCCTCAGGCGTGCTTCGTCCAGCGGCCAGGTCTTGCCGCAGCAGGGAGGCCTCCTGGACGTCCACGCCCAGCTTCTCGGCCAGGGCCTGGTCGATCCGCTCGCCTCCGGCGGCGAGGTTGCGGGCGAAGACGACCTTCGGCCCCATGGCCACGACGAACTGCGTGCTGGCGGCGCCCATGTCCACGAACAGGGTCACGTGCTGGCTGTCCTCAGCCCGCGCCAGGACCCGCGCGAAGCACTCCACCACCGCGCAGGCCTCGATGTCCACGCCGATCACGTCCAGCTTGGCCCGGGCGACCATGTCCAGATACGACTCCAACACCGGCCGCGACGTGGCCACGACGATCACTTCCTGCTTGCCCTCCCCGTTCCCGGGCACCTCCCCGGCCAGCAGGTGGCGGACCACCGCCATGGTGGGGGCGTAGGGCAGCTTGCCGGCGAGTTCCTCGGTGATGGCGGCCCCGATCTGATTGGTGGGGAGCTTGGGGATGCGGACGTGATGCACAAACGTCGCCTCCGCCGGAAGCGACAGGACGCATTGGCGTCCGGAGAACTGCCCCGGGGTCAGCATGTGGCGGATCCCGTTGCCGATGGCGGCCAGCCGGGCGGGCAGGTCCCGCCGGCTCGTGGGGGGCAGTTCGACCGCCTCGGCCGCAAGCAGCTCGTAACAGCCGTCCAGCAGCCGAAGCTGCGCCATCTTGATCCACTGTGTGCCCAGGTCCAGCCCGATGGGCAGCGTCTTACCTTTAATGATCTTCAGTGCCATGACACGCTCCGGGGAAAATAGGCAGGAAGAACCCGAGGAAGGACCCCCAGGGTTATGGAACTCCAGGGGCACGGACCCAGCGATCCAGCGATCGGTGCGGGCAGCGCGACAATCCTCGGGGGACTCGACGCTTTGCGTCCCGGCCTCGCGGCCGGTTTGCCTTTTTCCGCTTTGTGGGTGCTGCTACCTCAAGACTACGTTTCATTTGGGCTCGGGGCGAATCGCCGTTGGGACAAAAGGCGTTGCCGATTCATAAGGGGTGGATCGCCCAGCGGCTACGAGCGCCCGGTCGAGGCCGCAAATCCGGATTTTGAAACCCAGAACCCCCAGAATCCGCAGGTTCCTTCGCGGCGCTCCGCGGCCAGGGCTTCAGGGCGTCGGCGACTCCGGCGGTGCTGAAGAGGGCTTGGCCACCGAAGCGTCAGCGGAGGCGGGTCCGCCATCGCCGGGGCGATTATGCTTGCCAGGAGCCCAAGCTGGCGTAGAATCCCTATCTTTCCCCGAGGGCTCTGCGGAGACCGACCATGGCTGCTGACATTCGAAAGATCGTATTGGCCTATTCTGGCGGGCTGGACACGTCGGTGATCCTGCCCTGGCTGAAGGACACCTACGGCTGCAAGGTCATCGCCTTCGTGGCCGACCTGGGCCAGGGGCGCGGTGAGCTGGCGGGCATCGAGACCAAGGCCCTCGCCAGCGGGGCGGACAAATGCGTCGTAGCCGACCTGCGGCGGGAGTTCGCCGAGCAGTACTGCTTCAAGATGCTCGCGGCTGGGGCCGTCTACGAGCAGGTGTACCTGATGGGCACGGCCATCGCCCGCCCGCTGATCGCCAAGGCGCAGGTGGCCTGCGCCCTGCGCGAAAAGGCCGACGCCGTCGCGCACGGGGCCACCGGCAAGGGCAACGATCAGGTGCGCTTCGAGCTGACGTACATGGCCCTGGCGCCGCACCTGGCGATCCTCGCCCCGTGGAAGGACCCGCGCTTCAAGCTCACCAGCCGCGAGGCGGCCCTGGCCTATGCCAAGGCGCGACGCATCCCCGTCGCGGCGACCAAGAAGTCCGCGTACTCCCGCGACCGCAACCTCTGGCACATCGCGCATGAGGGAGCGGACCTGGAGAATCCGCTGAATGAGCCCACCGACAGCCTGTGGCTGATGAGCGTGCCGCTGGCCAAGGCCCCCAGCCGCCCGCGGTACGTCACCGTGGGCTTTAAATCCGGCGTGCCGCGCAGCGTTGACGGCACGCGCCTGCCGGGGCACGAGCTGGTGGCGGCGCTCAACGCCATCGGCGGCAAACACGCCGTCGGGCAGGTGGACCTGGTGGAGAACCGCCTGGTGGGCATCAAGAGCCGCGGGGTCTACGAGACCCCCGGCGGCACGATCCTCTACGAGGCCCACCGGGCGCTGGAGGCGCTGGTGCTGGACCGCGAGACGATGCACTACAAGCAACTGGTCGCGCAGAAGTACGCCGAGGTCGTCTACTACGGCCAGTGGTTCAGCCCGCTGCGAGAGGCGCTGGACGCCTTCGTGGCCTCGACTCAGCGCCAGGTGACCGGGACGGTTCGCGTGAAGTGCTTCAAGGGCCACGCCACCGTCGCGGGCGTCTGCTCGCCTTACAGCCTCTACAGCGGCAAGCTGGCCAGCTTCACCATGGGCAAGGGTTACACGCCCTCCGACGCCAGCGGCTTCATCAAGCTCTTCGGCCTCCAGATGCGAGGCCGGGGACGGGACTGACCGGAAGACCACGAGCACCGGTTGCATGAGATTGCCCCTTGGGATAGGGTGAGGGACAACCGGCAAGGCCCTGGTGGACGGCGACCCGCGACATGGACATCGTCCTGTTGATCTTCCTGGTCGTGATCGGCGCCTGCGTGGGCAGCTTTCTGAACGTCGTGATTCACCGGCTGCCGCGCGGGGCGAGCATCGTCTTTCCACCCAGCCACTGCCCCGCCTGCGGGCGAGGCATCCGCTGGTATGACAACATCCCGCTGGTGAGCTGGTGGGTGCTGGGGGGGCGATGCCGCTGGTGCAAGGCGCCGATCTCGGTGCGCTACCTGCTGGTGGAGGCGGCGACGGCCTGCCTCGTCGGCGGGCTGTATGCGTGGTACTACCTGTTTGGCCTGCGCAGCGGGCTGGGATTGCTTGCCGACACGTGGCCGACGTTCACCGCCCACGCGGTGCTGCTGTGCGGGTTGCTGGCCTGCTCGGTGGTGGACATCGAGCAGTGGATCGTGCCGCTGGAGGT
>JALHTV010000152.1 GCA_022866005.1 Phycisphaerae bacterium | reverse complement strand
TGACGCTCAAGACCAACGAGATCACGCGCAAGAAGTCCGATTACCTGGAGGGCACCTACGCCGTCCACGGCATCGAGGAGGTCATGGAGAAAAACGACGTCGTGTTCATCGTGGACCCCATCGACGCGGAGATCGAGAAGTTCCAGGAGGTGCTGGTCAAGGGCGTGGGGTTGACGGTCGTGGCCCTGGCCGACCGGGCGACGCCCCTGCCGACCCTCCGCGTGCCGGCGGCCGGAGAGATGGCCCCGTACGTCTATCTGTGCACCGGCTGGAACCTGCTGGTGGAGATCGGGATGCGGATGAACATCAACCTCGACAAACCCCATCGCGCCCGCAAGGTGGGCAACGAATACATCACCGGCTAGCGCTTCTCACAACAAAAGACTGAACCACAGAGGGCACAGAGGACACAAAGAAAGCCGACAACCCGGTCTGCACCACGGTGTCCGGCATTGGCTGTGCCCTTTCTGCTCTCGGCAGTGGCGCAGTTTGGACAAAAGGCACGCAAATGATCTGATGCATAAGGCGCCCGGCGAGCCCTGCCACGAGCCCGTCCTGATTGGTTTTGGGGACGGGTTGATTGTCAATGCAATGACGCCAATATCGACATTCGTTACTTCGGGGGGAGCTTCACAACCACAGCACGTAAAACATGTTAGCAGGATTCCTAAAAGGCTACCGCAAATAGCTTGACAATTGAACAGACCTATCCGATAATTAAGTACAGGACGTACATGGTGTACATGACGTACACAGGAGTCCAGGCCATGACAATGGTATCTGTCACACAAGCCAGAAGCGGATTTGCCGACCTGGTTAACCAGGTTGCCTACGGCGGCGCAAGGATCGTTATAGGGCGGAAAGGGAAGGGGCGGGCCGTTTTGGTTTCCCTGGATGATGCGGAGATTCTGGAGGAAATCGAAAAAAAGGCCGACTTGGCACTGCTTCGGAAACGAATGAAAGAACCCGGAGAGCCATGGGAAAAGGTGAAATTGGAGTTAGGGCTGTAGCCCATGGCATATAGGATCGAGATAAAGAAGTCAGCCAAGAAGGAACTCCAGCGGCTCCCACCCAAGAACAGACGGCAAGTTGGGGGGGAGATAGACAAGCTAGCCGAAAACCCTCGCCACCACGGGTGCGAGAAACTGACAGATCGCGGAGGGGAACACCGGGCTAATGTCGGGGATTACCGCATTCTGTACCACATTGATGATGCAAAAGGAGTTGTCCATATAGGAGCCGTCAGGAACCGCAAGGATGCGTATCGCAAGAGATAGCCGTGTTGTCGTTACTTCTCCTTCCACCACTTCTTAGCTGCCCTCTTCGCAATCTCCTTCCTCTGTTCGGGGGCAGGTGCGGCACCGCGAGCTGGATCCCCTTTGAGTCCTCCTAGACCGCCTAGAAGCTAGGCGAAGATGTTCTTCTTGGGATCTCTGGCTGCTCCTGGCCTCTGGGTTGGCTAACGACGTGAGTGCCCAATTGATTGACATCGGGGTTCTTTCGTGGGTTGGCCGTGTCCTAAGTATCGCATGGCGAGAGAGGGGATTCGAAGGTGCGAGATTTCGAACTGACCCACTACCCTGCTCTCTGTGGTTCTGCTGTTTTTCCGCTGACTGCGCTCAGCCCCGTTTGCGGACGGACTCGATCAGTTCGGCGAAGGCCTCGGTGTCTTTGCGGACCTGTTTGACGAAGCTGTTGTCCTCGGCCGTGCCGACGACGGCCTTCATCTCCGCCGCGTTGCGGAAGGTGGTCTGGCGGAACGGGTCCTCGTAGTCCTTCTTGCGCGACACGTACACCTGGTCGCGGACGTACTGCTGAATCCGCAGGCCCTCGTCCAGGGCCGCGTCCCACAGCTCGGGGGAGAGCCTCTTGGACCCCAGCAGATCCAGCAGCGTCGCCAGGGCGTGGGCCTGCTTGGCGCGAGGATACTCCTGCCACATCTGCGCGTAGCGTTCGTGGATGGCAGGCCAATTCACCAGTTTGCCCTTCTTGATGTCCTCCAGCAGGCGCGCCACGTCGCCCTCGGGGGCAAGCAGGCCGCCCAGGTTCGCCCAGCGGGTCTCGCGCGGCCCACCCAGGGCCTTGGCCACGGACTCGCGCGTGGCGCTGCTGTCGGCCTTCATGTAGTCCAGCAGGTTCTTGACCGCGTAGTAGTGCAGCATCTGGCGGTAGGCCTGGTAAGCGCGGTACGCCTTGACGATGACCACGGGGCGATCGGAGTCTTCCATGTTCTCACCGAGCACCTCCAGGCCGGCGGTTTCGTCCTGGGCCTTGCCCAGCACTTCCCGGCCCAGGGCGCGGGCCTGCTCGGCGGAGATGCTGTCGTCGCTGCGGCCTTTGGCGCGGAGGGCGGCCTTGCCCGTCCACAGCTCCAGCAGCCCCAGAGCGGTGAACATCTCCTCGACGGTATCGGGGGCCAGGCAGTCGAACTCGATGGGCTGCGTCTTGGTCTTGCGCGTGTCGCGGGCGGGGAACTTCCAGGTGTTCCGCGCCAAGGCGTACATGTTGTACATCCACCAGAAGGCCGGCATGACCCGCAGCCGGTCGCGCGAGACGTCGTCGGCGACCAGGCTGAACGGCAGCGGGATGTCCAGCTCGGCGGGGTAGTCGCCCTTCGCCAGCAGCGTGAACGAGGCGAACCGGCAGTAGTGCTTCAGCGTGACGCACAGCCCCGGCCAGAAGCCGCGCCCGGCCTGGATTTCCCCGTCGTTGGCGCGGCTGTTGTGGTTCGATCCGATCGTCGCCCCGGCTGCTATGTTGCTCTGGCCCAGCACCAGGCTGGCCGTGAGGAACGAGTTGTTGTGGTGCTGCTCGTGCGCGGGGAAGATCAGGTTGTGCAGCAGCTCGCAGCAGGAGACGGTGGAGTTGTCGCCCAGGAACGAGTGAATCAGCCGCGCGCCGTACTTGAGGTTGGAGTTGCTGCCCATCACGAAGCGCACGGCCTTGCACCCGTAGAATATGTGGCAGCCCATTCCGATAATCCCATTGACCAGCTCCACGCCTTCGCCGATCTGGCTGGGTTCGTCTTCGCTGGAGTGGATGGTCAGGTTCTTGAGCTTGTTGGCGCCCTTGATGTAGCAGGCCGGGCCGATCTTGACGTCCTTGATGATCCGGCAGTTCTTGATGACGCACGCGTCGCCCACGGTGCCGTAGTAGCCGCGGCGGGAGTCGAACTGCTTCTGGGTGATCTCCCCTAGCTTCTTGATCAGCGCGTCGTCGTCGCGGTACTTGGCCCAGATGTAGGCGTCGGCGGCGATCATGCCGTCGAAGGGCATGACCGCGCGCCCGCCCACCTCGTTGATCAGGTCCAGCCAGATCCGCACCTCTTCGTCCTCACCGTCCTTGACGATCCCGTTGCCGAACTTGGCGTGGTTGGTGGTCTGCATCTCGCCGATGTTCAGCAGGATGACGTTGTCGCCGACGATGTAGTGCGCCAGATGCTCCACGCCGTGAATGGCGGAGTTCTGGCCGATGTCGCAGGAGATGATCAGGCTGTTGGTGATGCCCGTGGGCGTCTGGAGCTCATGGTACTCCAGCACGACGTTCTCCAGCCGGGCGATCCGCACCATGCCCACGAACTCGCTGTTCTTGATCTGATGGGGGTTGAACGGGTCAGCCACCCAGAACTCATTCCAGTCGTCGCAGGTGTTGCCGTTCTTGACCAGGGCCTCGATCTCCTCCGCCCGCAGATGGCGCCACGCCACCGGACGCGGCACCTGCTGATTGCGAAGGTAGTACTCGTCCTGGCCCGGGGGCAGGTATTGGGGGGGGATAAACCCGCGACCGAACTTCTCCGAACCCACAACGCTGACCATGCCCATTCTCGGAACCTCCTACGTTCTGCCAGGCCGAAGACGCCCGGGCCACGACCATACATACGATAGACCCATGCGCTAAGCCCAGACCGTTGTGCGACCTTCCATAGCCGATTCAGCCGGGATCGTCAATCGCCTCTGGGCCGGGCCCTGCCGCGGGCAACGAGGCAACTGGTCCCAGGCTAACTCGCTCACTGTAACGGTTGGCATGGGCGTTCGTTAAGGGCGGCCCTTTCCTGACCGATAAGTGCTGTGTTGGCGGGGTCCGGCTGCGCCCATGGACCGCCATGGTTGGCATCTAAGGTCTGGACAGGCAAGGGGCACCGTGCCTCGAGCCGGTGGAACCTGTGGGCGAGCCGCTACCATCGGAGAGGATCTTGCCTACGTTGGCCGAGTCACGGCGCAGCGCCGGTCACGACCCTCCTAAATCCGCCGGGTGGGCCTGGCGGCTTCTGCCCGTCGCCCTCATCGTCCTGTTCGGCTGGCCAGGCCACGGCCGGGGCCAGGCCTCCGACGCCCCCGCGGCCCAGCAGCAAAGCTACAAGGTCGGCATCCTGACCTGCCACCAAACCCCTCTCGCCCTCGAGGCGGTCGAGGCGTTCCAGCGGGCCTTCGACCTCGGCCAGATTCCCCATACGTACGATCTGGTGGAGGTCCGTGGCGACCAGGCCCTGGCCGTGGAGACCCTCCAGCGGTGGAACCAGGACAAGGTGGATCTGATCTTCACCGTCGGCACAGAGGCCTCGCTGCTGGCCGTGCAGGAGGCCCAGGACACACCAGTCGTCTTCATCGCCGCCCCCGACCCGGCGCTGGTGGGCCCGGGCGACGCCTCCGCCTGCCCCGCCCGGAATGCCACCGGCAGCAGCACCTCGGTGGACATGGCCGCCAGACTGCGCCTGTTCCGGGAGTGTCTGCCGCACCTCAAGGTTCTCGGCGTGGTGTGCGACCGCAGCAGCGTAGTCGCCGCCGCAGAGGTCGCCGAGGCGCGCCTCAAGGCCAAGAGCGTAAAGCTGACGCTCCGGGAGGCCACCGTGACCCAAGCCCGGGAGATCGCCCCCGCAATCGAGAAGCTCACCCAAGAGGGCATCGACGCCCTGTGGGTGCCGACGGATACGCTCCTTCTTGAGAACCTTCCCCGGATCGCGGCTGCAATCCAGTCCAAGAAGGTGCCCGTGGTGACCAGCGCCCCGGAAGGCATGGACCCGGCCGAGGAGAATCTCCTTTCCCTGGTCGCGGTCGTGGCCGACTACGCACAACTGGGCCGGCTCAGCGCCGAGACGGCTTTGGACATCGTGACGGCGGGCAAGAGCCCCTCCGACATCCCCGTTCGCCGCGTGGCACCTCACGCCATCATCGTCAACGCCGACGCTGCGGCGGCGATGGGGTGCACGGTTCCCCCTCCCTTCCTGGCCAAGGCGCACAAGGTCCTGCGAGGCTACGAGGGGCAGACCGTTACTATCCCCGGAACAGACGACAGTCAGGAGCTCCTGCAAGACTTGGCCCAGGCGCTGCTGGATGGGACCCAAGGCGGCCAGATCGAGGTACCCGACAGCGCGGGTTCCTCCGGGGGCATCCGCGCGCTGCTGGCCGGCAAGGCTCCCCTGGCGCGCGTGGCGCGGGCCCTGACATCGGAGGAGCAGAAGGCCGGGCTGACCTGTGTGACCTTCGCCAAGGCCCCGATCGTCTTTGTGGTGCACCCCAGCGTCCTGGGCATCGACAACATCACCCGCCAGGACGTCGTCGGCATCTACTCCGGCAGGATCACCAAGTGGGAAACGCTCAACGCCAAAGAGGGGCGCATCTACGCCGTCACGCGCGAGTCCGGTAACGCGGGCCTGCGCGTGCTGAATGCGCAGATCCCGGAGCTCGCGGGCATCACCGAACACCGAGCCAAGGTCCTGTATACCTCCCCGGAGGCGAGGGACGCCCTGGTGGGACATCGCAACACGTTCGGCTTCTTGACCACGTCGGCGGCCGCCGGCACGGAGCTGCGGATCCTGTCTGTGGACGGCGTGCAGCCGTCCCCTCTGAATGTGCGCAGCGGCGCCTACAGGCTGGTGGTCCCGCTGAGCATCGTCTACAAGGACAAGCCCACCGGACTGGCGCGGCGGTTCATAGACTTCCTGTTCAGCAAAGAGGCCCAGGAGATCATCTCGGCCATGGGCGCGGTGCCCGAGGGGCGCACAGGCAGATAGCCCCGCGCGGGGCGCGGCGGCGATCAGTACCTATGCTCATCAAGCGGAAAATCCTGACGTGGCAGGCGGCCCTGGTGGCCACGGCGTGCCTGATCACCAGCCTGACCGCGCTCCGTCAGATGACCACCTCCTTGGCCGGGAGCCAACTGGACAAGCTTGCGGTCATCGCCCAGGACAAAGCCGATCAGATCGCCTCACTGATCAGCGACAAAAGCCGCGTCATCGAGCGACTGGGGACGGGGCAGGAGATCGCCGACTACGCCAAGACCTACAACGACCCCGCCCTGGTGCAGTACCTCAACAGGTTCGCAGACGAGTTCCCGGTCCTGGCCTACGTAACCGAAGACGGCATCGAAGAGGTGAAGATCGTCAACGGCAAGAGGACGGAACAGCTTGAAGACCTCAGCGAGACCGCGCTGTTTCAGGACGCCCTGTGGGAGCGCAACCGGGTCCGCGTGGCCCTGGACACCCGGGGCGGGGATCCCTCGGCCCTGGCCCTGGGGTTCGCGATATGCCGCCAGAGCTACTTCGACACGTGCGAAGGAGTCCTCATAGGACGCCTGCCCCTGTCGGACATCCTGACGGTCATGCGCAAAGGGCGAATCGACAGAACCGGGTTCGTGACCATCGTGGACGACCAGGGGCGAACCCTGTTCGACCCGCAGCCCGAGAAGCTGCTCCAGACCCTGACCGCCGAGGACGAGGCGTCCAAGAAGCTCCTGGACCTCGCCCTCAGCCTGCACACCGGGCACGGGCGCGCCACCCTGGCGGGGGTGGACGGTTACGTGGCCTTCCACCCGGTGGCCCGCCAGCGCTGGGCGGTCATCGCCACGTTGCCCTATCGGGAGTTCATGGTCGCCCCGACCGCCTTGAGGGATACCGCGGTGGCGGTCTCGGTGACGGTGCTGATCGTGTGCCTCATCGCCTCGGCGGTGGTGGCCTCCACGATCACGCGGGGCCTGGGCAAGTTGACCACCGTCACCGAGGCATTGGGCACGGGCGACCTGTCCCAGCGGGTCGTCCTGCGAAGCCGGGATGAGATTGGCAAACTCGGCAAGGTGTTCAACCATATGGCCGAGCGCCTCCAGGGCACGGTCGAGAAACTCAACACGGAGATCCAGGACCGCGAGAAGGCCCAGGCTGAGGCGGCCCGCGCCAACGATCAGCTCCGCCAGATGCAGTCGGACCTCGTCCAGTCCGAGAAGATGGGCGTGCTGGGCAACCTGGCTGCGGGCGTCGCCCACGAGATCAACACGCCGACCGGCGCCATCCTGAACGTCTCCGTCGACACCCTCGACCATCTTCAGAAACTGGTCCAGCTGGAAATGGCGATGTCCGACCTGCCCGCCGACACGCGCCAGTGGCTGAGGGACGTGTTGGCGACCTTGTCGCAGCCCTCCCCGGCTGCTGACCACCCGGCGGCGCCGGCCCGGCGGCGCGAACTGGAACAGCAGCTCCGTGGCACCGGGGTGCGGGACTCCCGACGGCTGGCCGAGGTCAGCGTCTCCTACAACCTGGCGAACCCCGCCGAGGACCCCCGTCTGCTCCAGCACCTGGCGCACAAGGCGGTCGTAGAGTTCCCGGAGCACGTGGCCGCCCTGAAGGCCGCGGCCGAGATCTCCACAAGCAGCGCCCGGAAGATTGCCCGCATCGTTCGGGCCTTGAGCTTCTATTCGCGCGACACCCGAGGCGCCGTGGCGGACATCCAGGTGAACGAAGGCCTCGAGGACACGCTGGCGATCCTCCGCAACCGCCTCAAGCACCATGCCGAGATTCGAACCTACTTCGAGAAGGACCTCCCGCTGGTGCGCTGCGGGCCTGAGCTGGCCCAGGTCTGGACCAACATTCTCAGCAACGCCTGCGACGCGATAGAGCTCGCGCGGGGTGAGGGCCTGGGCAAGATCGAGATCACGACGGCCGCCGCCCCCGACGGATGCGTCGTCATCACCCTCACCAACGACGGTCCACGCATCCCCGAAGACATCCTGGACAAGGTCTTTGATCCGTTCTTCACCACCAAGCCGCAGGGCAAGGGGATGGGACTGGGGTTGAGCATCTGTGCCGGCATCGTTCGACGGGCCGGCGGCGCGATCACCGCAAGAAACGAGCCAGACCGGGTGGTCTTCCAGGTCATCCTCCCCGCGGCGGGTAAGGAGGATGTTGCGACCTGTGCCGCAGCGCACGGATGGGCGCGCGAGGGTCCGTTCGAGGACGGGAATTTTGGCCCGGTGAGTTCAGGATCGGCGACGGGCTGACACGGTCCCGGGGCGGCCACTGGCAAGCCCCCCACCTGTGGCTATCCTCGGCGCCGACACCTCTCCGGCCGCACGGCGCCCAGGAGACCGTCACGTGCCGGGGGGCGCGGAGGAGGCGCCGCTCGGTGCCAACGGCGCCGGCTCGGCCTTGAGCTTCAGCCGGTTGGGCGTGATCTCCTGAACCGTCAGCTTGAGGGCCTTCAGCTCCGTCAGCCGGTCGGCGAGCGTCTCATTCGTGAATTGGTACTCCACGTCGATGTTGGCGATGCCCTCGGTTATCTCCCGCAGCCGCACGGCCTGGACGCCGGGAATCTTGCTGGCGGCGTCCTCGAAGACCTTCCAGGTCGCGTAGTCCATGCCGGAGATGCTCAACTGCACGGTCCGTGAGACGTTGGCCCGGTTTTTCCAGGCCTCGATGACGGCCGCGAGCAGCACCGGGGCGTTCCTCTTGGCCATCTCGGCCAAGGCCTTGTCCTCCCCCCCGCCGCGCTGGAGCGTGCTGTGGGTGTAGGGCGGGAAGCTCTTGGTGGCCAGCACGCGGGCGGAGTCGGTCTGGATCACGCGGACGTTGAGCGTGGCTACGTACTGGTACATTTCCTGGCCGGCCACCTCCAGGGTCTTGCCGAACTTGACGTTGGCCTTGCCGGTGACCACGACGTCGGCCTTGAACCGTGAGCCCAAGGCAGCCATCTCGGTGGCGTCGTCCTTGATGGCGGCCAGCAGCACGTCGCGCTTGGCGATGTCCGCGGCGACGCTGCGGTCCATCAACGTCAGGCCCTTGGAGAGGAGGAACTCTTCGATGGTCGTCTGCACGATGCCGTCTTCCTTGACCTCATACGTCGGGCCGCTGGTGGTCTGGTACACCGACTCGACGATGGCCACGATCACGCGCGGATTGTTCTCCTGCTCGAGCGTATGGGCGATGGAGGCCCAGTCCTCCTCGAACTTCCGCGTGCTCACCAGCGCGCGGACGCGGACGAGGGTCACACCTTCCACCACCTCCGTCTTGACGATCTTGAACTCGCGGACGTAGCCCACCGCGTTGGCGAAGACCTTGTCGTAGACAGCCTTGTAGTCGCGGGTCTTGGACTGGGCCGTCAGAAAGACCCCGCAGGTCTCCTCCACGGCCGTGCGGAGTGCCTTGGCCTTGGCCTCCTCCTGCGCCGTGTCGCCGGTGCCGGCCGCCCGCCCGGTGGCGTCCACCCACTGCTCCATCGGTGGGGCGACGCCCACGGGCTGGCCCAGGGCCAAGCCGGTCAGGGCCCCCACCAAGACCCCCACGGCCACTGCGTGCAGCGGTCTCATCGTCGTGCTCCTTACGGGCGAGCTACTGCCCGGTGTACTTGGCCTTGATGACGTTCTCCGACACGTCGGTGATCTCCAGCGTCTGGCCCATGGCCGCAGCCAGCTTCTCGGCCAGCGTCTGGGCGGTCACCTCCGATTGAAGCGACAGCTCGGCCACCTGATTGTGGAACGGCCCGGAGACCTCCTTGATCTCCTTGACGGTGAGCAATTGCTTCTTCAGGTCGGTGTACTGGGCGAAGGTCAGGCCCTCCACGTGCAATTGCACCTCGCCTTTGCCTTCCAGCACGTCCTTCCAGAAGGTCAGGATGTCCTGGCGGACCTTGGGGGCGACCTGCTGGGCCTGGAGGTCCAGCGCCTTGGTCGCCGCCGATCGCCAGACGCGGTCTACCCCGCGCGTGGGCTGGCCGGGGATGCTGCTCAGGAGCTGGGCGGTATCACTGCGATAGCAGCGGATGTTGCTCTCGGCCTGATACGGGAACAGCTCCACGCCACTGACGGTGTTGGTCGGCCCGGCGTTGGCGTTGGCCGTGCCCGTAATGAACAGTTGCGCCCCGAATCGCTTGGCGATGGCCTGAAGCCGCGCGGGGCTGTCCTCGGCGGCGGCGGCTTGGAGGTCCTTGGCGTCGATGGCCTTGAGCTGCTCCTTGTCCACCAGCAGGAAGCCGCTCTCCAGCAGCAGGTTCTCGATGCGGGTCTGGACGGTCGAGTCGTCCTGGACATCCTCCGCGATCTTCTCGCGGATGAAGACCATGATCTTGGGCCGGCCCATCTGCTGGAGCAGCGTGGCCACCACGCCCCACATGTCGTCGATGCCCTGGATGGACACCACGGCCACCAGCTTGACCTCGATCGTGTCATCGGGCAGCGTCCGCTTGGACAGCACCTTGTGGCTCTGGATGAACCCCGCCGAGCGCGTCAGGATGGTGTCGCGGATCAGCACAAAGTCCTTGACCTCCGAATGCGAGCTGATGTAGGTGCCCGCGCCGATCTCCACCGCCCTCCGCATGGCCGCACGAATGGCGTCCTGCTCGGTGGTGCCGCCGGCGGTGACGGTGACCTCCACCAGGTTCTCGCCCTTGGGCACCACCGTGTCCTGCCCCCGGGCGGCCGTCACCATCCCCATCACCGCGACCAGGGCGATTGCCGTCAAATACCGTGTGCTCATCGTGGCCTCGCTTGAAATGGCTGGCCTCCGCTTTCCCCCGCCTGGGCGGGAGAAAGCGGAGGCGCTTGCTGTCGGGAACGCGGCTACTTCACGACCATCTTGCCTTCGGACTTGACGGTTACCTCGGCATCTTTTTCGGTCTCGACGTGAACATCCTGCTTCCCATAGGGACCGGCCATCGCCCCGCTGCGGCTGATGTGGAACCACAGCCGGTCGGCCGTGTCCTCAGTCACCATGAACGAGGTGGTCGCGCCGCCCCCGGCCGAGAGGCGCACCTGGGCGGGAAAGTCCGAGGTCTTGATGGCCACCAGGCCGGTGAGCTGGCCCTCGTTGGGACCGACGCTGCCCAGGGTCGTCGTCTCCTCGGGCGTGGTCACCTGAATTTCCCGGGCCGTGTCACCGTGGTTCATGATGGTGAGCTGCACCTTCTTGACGCAGCCACCGGCCAGCATCGGCAGCACGGCCAGGGCTACAACCACTACCGTCATCCGTCTCATGGATAGGTCTCCTTGGGGTTATTTGACCTGGATCGCAAGCTTTTCCTGGTAGAACAGGACCATGTTCCACAGCGGCCGCAGCTCCAGCTCCACCACGACCTCCGCCGTGCCGTCGGGCTTCAGAACCTCCGAACCGGACACGACCCGGCCGCCCTGCTGGAACGTCAGCATGCTGGTGCGGATCTGATCGTTCATCGCCACGAAGTCCCTCACGGACGTGGAGGAGGTGATCATCAGCCCGTCCAGCTCCTCGGCCAGCTTCCTGCGGGCATCCAGCTCGGCCGCGCGGTAGGCCATCAGCTTGGCCTGGGCGGCGTTGGTCGCTTCGGTGTCCAGCGCGGACTGGCCCGTGGCCGTCATGGTCGGGGGCCAGTTGGCCGCCTGCGTGGCGAAGCTCACCGCGGCCACACCGACCTGCGGAACGTCCTTGAGATACTGCTCAGGCGGCACGCCCATGCCCGTCTCGCGGACGTCACTCTCCCCGACGGCCACCGTGAGCTTCTCGAAGTCCTCGGTGCGGATCCTGTCACCCTTGTAGTAGTCCTTGTGCCACTTCTGGAGGTTCACGATCAGCGACTGGAGCGTGATCTCGACGTCCACCTCGACGATCAGCTCGTTGTCGTGGTAGCGCTCGCCGACCTGGCGGGTGCCCTGGAGGAAGCCCATCATCTCCGTATGGATCCGGTCATCGGTCGCGACGAAGTCCTTCACGGTCGTCTCGGAGGTGATGAACAAGCCGTTGATTCGCTCCGACAGGTTCCGCTGGGCCACTCGCAGGGCGGCCTGTCTGGCCATCAAGCGGCCCTGGCCGGTGCAATGGGCGGTCCAGTACTCCCAGGCCCTGGGGCTCATGATGTCCTGGCCGCTGGCCCCGGCGCCGACCGTCAGGCCGCGATCGTCGAACTCCGGCCGCGGGGCGCCGCTGCCGGTCTCACGGAGAGTCTTCTCCTGCGTGGTGACCAGGATCTGATCCAAGTCCTCGATCGTGACCCTGTCCCCCTTGTAGTACTCCTTGTGAAGCTTCTTGAGCTCCACGACGACCTCTTCGAGCGTCACCTCCATCGTCACCGAGCAGATGCCGTCGGGCGTGTACGTCGCCTCTCCCACCTGCCGGGCGCCGACCAGCCACGACTCCATGGCCGTCTGGATGCGGTCATCGGTGGCCACGAAGTCCTTCACGGTCGTCTCGGACTTGATGACCAACCCGTTGATCCGCTCGGCCAGCTTGCGCATCGCGTCGACCCGGGCGGCGCGCATCGTCACCAGCTTGTTCTGGGCCTTGCGCTTCTCGCTGACGGCACTGACCGTCGGCAGCGTCTGGGCTATCAGGAGCCCAGCCAGCAGCACGAGGCTCACCTTGGTCCATTTGTACATGCGGGGTCTCCTTTGCAGACAAGGTTCCTGTATGGGTTACGGGCGGGGCCTTCGCAGCCCCACCGCGCTGCATCCTCACTGGGCGGCTTCCGTCGTTGCGGAGGTCTCCGTCCTCACTCGCTTGCGGGCCAACGCGTATTGCTCCTGCGGCTTGAGCTTGAAGGCCCGATCGTAATACTGCTCAGCCTCGCCGAGCCGCCCTAGGGCCTCGCACATCACCCCGGCGTTGAACAGCGCCTCATGGTCCTCGCTGTTGGCCTCGGCGGCGGTCTTGTAGAGGTCCAGCGCCTCGGCGTAGTCGCCCGCGACAGCCAGCTTGTTGCCGGTCTGGACCGAGTCGCTCTTGCCCTTGCCGAGCTTCTCGCTGACGACCACCTGGTGGGGGCTGATCTTGGCCACGAACACCGCCACGCACTCGTCGATCAGACCGCTGAGGATCTGATCGGAGGCCGGCAGCTTGTCCCCGCCCATTCCGACCAGTTTGCCCAGGGCACCCCCGCGCCCCCCGGACTTGTCCTTCTCGCTGTCGTATTCCCGCACGACCGATACCGTCGTCAGCGTCTTGCTGGTCGTCACGTCGTCGATGGTGAAGTTCACCGCGGCCATCACGTACCGCTTGGTCCGCTGGACCTGCTTGGTGCTGCGACTGAACGGGTCCACCACCGTTTGGGTGAACTCCTCATCGCGCGTGGTCACGTTCATGGTGCCGTAGATCATCGCGTCGACGTGGGCGATCTTGCCGGCCTCGACGGCCTTGGCCGAGTCGACGATGGCGGCCTGGAGGTCCTGCTCGTCCAGGACGGCCTTGAGCCGCTTGCGGTCGACGAGTTGATAGCGCTGGTACTGCTTGTTGTACGCGTCTAGCTGCGAGGCCAGCCGGTCGGAGGCGATGTTGCCCCACTCGACGTCTTCGGGGTCCTGGCCGCCGAACTCGGCAATGCCCAGGCTGCGGATCGTCTCGGGAATCTCATACTGGGCCGGGCGGTCGTAGCGCAGCTCCACGCGATATTCCGGCCCACAGCCAACCACCAGCATCCCCATCCCCACCACGGCAGACAGCAGTGCAAAGGAACGTCCAGCTAAGCATCGGTTCATGCGGCGTCTCCTCACTCTCAAGCCTGTCGGGCTCCAAGGCAGGACGAAAATCAAGGCGATATTCTGCGCGCCTGGCCAGGGGGAAATCCAGCAAATTCCTCCTGCCTGCCCGCCCTTGCCCGCGGGGGCCACCGCGGCTATTATGCCCCGCACATACACCGGCACGGTCGCGGCGATGGCCAGAACCCAGGAGCAGATGCCTATGACGCCAAGTGCCCTTTGTCGCAGGACCTTACGGGTCTTGCTGGCGGCTGGATTGTCGCTAGTCGGTGGGTGCAGCAAGAAGATCTGGGTCATCCAGACGCCGGACTTCTACACGCCCGACCTCAAGACGGTCGCCGTGGTGCCCTTCCGCGACCAGTCCGGCTGGCAGGGCGCTGGGGAGATCATCTCCGACAAGCTCGCCTCCGCCTTGATGGCCAACGGCGCCTATCAGGTCTTCAACCGCAACGACCTGCGAACCGTGCTCGACGAGCAGGACCTCAAGATCGCCTTCGGTGACGACACCGCGGCGGCCGCCACCACGCTCCACAAGCTCGGCAACGTCCAGGCCGTGCTGGTCGGCACCGTCACGACGTACTCAGCCACCACCAACAGTCAGCAACGCCAGGACCCCGTCTACGGCTACACTCCCCAGGGCGTGGCCTACGTGGCCGGGTACCGCACCTACGTCTTCACGCGCAACGAGGGCAACGTGCAGGTGACGGCCAGCCTCCTCCGCACCGCCGATGGCACGACCATCGCCGCCACGAGCGAGCCGGCCTGGGCCCGCTACTGGGCCGAGGGCAGCCCGCCCGGCAAGGACCCCCACGCTTGCGTCGCCGATGCCGCCTCCAACGTCGTCGCGCAACTGGTCGAGCAGTTCGCCCCGGTCCGCAAGCAGGTGACCATCAGCGCCTCGGACGCCCTCCGCACCGCGAGCGAGCTGTACGACAACAAGTGGACCTTCACCGACACCTTCGCCGCCACCGACCAGAAGATGTACGTGGTGCTCCAGCTGCCCCCCGCCTGCGACCGCAACCCCTTCAAGCTCACGATCGTCCGCAGAAATCAGCGCGAGGACCTGGCCGTGCAGGAGTTCCGCTGGGACAAGCAGTACGGCGCCTATGGGTACCTGTTCAACCCCTCCGAGATCGCCGCCAAGGGTGGCGGGCCGGGGGAATACGAGGTGAAGTTCTACTCCGGGCCGGAGCCCGTCCTCCGCCGCCCCTTCCGCATCCGTTAGGCCTGCTCCATCCGCACGGGCGAACGCGCAAGCCAGGTCCACTTCGGCCGCCCAGGCAGAGGCAAGACGATCGGCCCCGCCCAACAATCGCTTGCAAAGGCCGCACCTCGCTCGTAGAGTAGCCGCGTCGAGGCGGGCTGGACCTGTGCGACGGTTTGGCGAGCTCAGGCCGGCGACGGCGAATCCGCAAGCCCAGGCAACAGGCACGAGGTACCCACGGTGGCCAGCGCCCGGGGCAAATCTCAGGACGCGGTGCGTCGGTTCGTGAAGGGCATGGCCGGCGAGGAGCAGTTGCTGGTGGTGCTGAAACGCGAGTTGTACGACGGCCAATGGGACCAGATGGTCGCCGATCTCCAGGCCCGATTGGCCGGTGAGCCCTACATCTTCAAACTGGCCCACCGGATCACCGACGACCTGGAGCGCATCGCCCGCCTGCGCCAGTTCGAGCAGGACCACGGCGTAGACCTGGCCGACTACGTGAAGTCACCGCCCTAGAAGGCCCTGGTTGGCACAAGGGAGAAGGCAGCCTGCGTTGGGAGCCCGACATGCGTTTTGCGACATCGTTGCCGGTGTGGATGACTCTCGCCGCCGTGATGGCCGGTTGTGCCCCCAAGATTCCCCCTCCGGATGAGCTGGCCCAGCGCGGGGCGCTGGAGGGCGCGGGGCTGGGAGTCTACTGGCAGGTGGACCTGGCCCTGGAAGAGAATGAGACCGTGGCCCGGCTGGATTTGCTGGGCAACGATCTGTACTGCCTGACCAGCCGCAACCGCCTGATGGCCCTGGACGCGGCGCGGGGCTTGTGGCGGTGGACGCTGACGTCGGTCGCGCCTGGCGAGCGGGTGTTCGCCCCCCTCCACGTGGACGCCATGACCGTGCCCACGCATCTGGCCGGCGGCACCCCGGATAGGCCGGGCCTCGAGGTCACCGCCAAGGCCGAGCCCTTCGACGCGGTAATCTTCAACACCCTCACCTCCGTCCTGGTGGTGGAACGCGCTACGGGCAAGCTGGCCATGAAGGTCCCGCTGGACTTCGCCGCCGCCACCGGCGGTGCGGTGGCCCAAGATCCTTCCGGCCGATTCCTGTACTACCTGGCCTCGGTGGACGGACGCTGTCACGCCCTGGACCTCAGCCGCGCGCTCAGCCTGTGGAGCACCGACATGGGCGGTGCCGTCCGCGCCGCGCCGGCCGTCTACGGCGGGGTGCTGTTCGTGGCCGACGAGAACGGCGTGCTCCACGCGGGCCTGAGCGAGACCACTGGCCCCAAGGGCCTGTGGGACAGCAATCGCACCGACAGCCAGGCGATGCACGGGGCGGTCCTGGCGGACATGCACGTCGACGAGCACGGGTGCTTCGTGCCCTGCGAGGACAACCGCCTGTACGCCTTCGACCGCACCAGCGGCAAGGCGCTCTGGCCGGCACTGGTGTGCC
>JALHTV010000151.1 GCA_022866005.1 Phycisphaerae bacterium | reverse complement strand
GTTCGTCAGCGATGGTATCCCCGCCGAAATGCAGCATCACATCACAGTCACGCCGATCCTGGGCGAGGGCGACGCCCAGCAGCGGACCCAGCGGGCGATTGACGAGTTCGTTTCCGCTCACCCCAAGGCCCGAATCGCCGTCATCCCCGACGGGCCGTACACGATGCTGAGATTCCGCGGGTGATCCCCAAAACCCACCGCGCGCGGACAGAGTCCGGGATGTTGACTTTGGGGCATTCCCGGACCATGATTCGGTGCGAGCCAGCTTCGCCCTGTCTTTGGGAGAACTATGAAGGCCCGTAGGGAGAGGGCAACATGACTGCCGAGATAGCCGTGATGAACAAGGGCGCGGTTGCTCTAGCCGCGGACAGTGCCGTGACTGTCCAGCGACGAGGGGAGTCCAAGATATACAACAGCATGAACAAGCTGTTCATGCTTTCCAAGCAGCATCCGGTCGGTGTCATGGTGTACGGAGCAGCAGATTTCCTGGGTGTGCCATGGGAGACCGTGATTAAGGAGTATCGGGAAAGGGCTGGGAAGCGGGACTTCGACACTGTTCGGGGGCATATGGACTGTTTTCTCCGCTTTCTCCCTTCAGAGGCTGGGCTGTTCTCCGAAGAGGAACAGGAGCATCACTTTGCGGCGCAGATAGGGGGATGGTTTCAGACCATCCTAGACGAGATCGACAACAGAGTAGGAAAGCGAATAGCCAGTGATGGGGAAATCGATGAAGCCACGGTCCAGCAAATAGCCAGCGAGACGATCGATAAGGCGTGGACGGGACTAGATAGGCGCCCGTCCCTGACGTGCTTCGGGACCAGGTCCCTAGCTGAGGAGACGAGCAAGCATCGGTCTAAAGTAGAAGAGATTCAGGCGTCGGTGTTCAAGGACCTACCCATGCTTGAGTCCTCCAGGGCGAAACTTGGCACGATGGCACTCGCAGCCATCCTGAAGGACATATTCCCAGAACCACACTCTGGTGTTGTAGTGGCCGGCTTTGGATCGAAAGAGCATTACCCCGCACTGGTATCCGCCCTTCTAGACGGATTCTACGATGGGGCGCTCAGGTTTAAGATCGAGACCGAGATGAGCATCACCGATAATCAGACTTCGGCTATCGTGCCTTTCGCGCAGGCCGAAATGGTCCATACCTTCATGCAGGGGATTGCACCTGACTGGGTTCGGTATTTCGAGGGGTATGTAAAAGAGCTCTTTACCAAGTTGCCCTCGGAGATAGGCAAAGCCCTTGGTCAACCCGAGGGCGGGGAGACAGAATCGCTCGCAAAGAAGCTCAACGAGTTCTCCGGTAGGGCATTCCAGAAACTCCGGGATGAAACCGGCCAGCTGAGGGCGGTTGCTTATGTGGACCCAGTGCTCAATGCCGTAGCGTTCCTCCCAAAGGACGAATTGGCGGCCATGGCGGAAACTCTGGTCAGTCTCACTTCGTTCAAGCGCAGGGTCTCAATGGGTGAGGAGACTGTCGGAGGACCCATCGATGTGGGTGTGATCTCCAAAGGAGATGGGTTCATTTGGATCAAACGCAAGCACTATTTCAAGGCAGAGTACAACCCGGGGTTCATTGCCAGGTATTATCGCGCTGATGACTCTGACACCAGTGGGTGAGCTAAGATGAAAAAGAACAAAGCCAACAGGAAGGTCTTCCGCTCAATTGCCCAGTACAAGAGGGCCTACTTCCCCGAGCCAGACCGAGCCGACCGGAGGAATCTCGATCCTGGAGAGCATGGCGCGCAACTAGCAAGGGAAACCCTCCAGGAACTCGTCCACTTCTTGCGCTAGGCACCAGACCCCACCTTACGGTGGGTGCTAGACACCCATCCCATCTAATCCCCCGAAGCGGCGGTGGCGGTGGGCGTAGGCGATCAGGGCCTTGCGGAATTCGGCCTCGTCGAAGTCCGGCCAGAAGACATCGGTGACGTAGAACTCCCCGTAGGAGAGCTGCCACAGCAGGAAGTTGCTCAACCGCAGCTCGCCGCTGGTGCGGATAAGCAGGTCGGGGTCGGGCAGGCCGGCGGTATCCAGGGCGGCGGAGATGGCGGCCTCGTCGATGGCCTCGGGGGCGAGCTTGCCCTCGGCGACCTTCCGGGCGATCCGGCGGACCGCGTCGGTGATCTCCGCGCGGGCCCCGTAGTTCAGGGCCAGGCACAGCACCATGCCCGTGTTACTCGCCGAGGCCGCGGTGGAGGCGTCCAGCTCCCGGAGCACGCTGGCGGGCAGGCCCTCGCGGCGACCGATGTGGCGCAGGCGGATGTTGTGCTCCATCACGACCGGCCGCTCGCTCACCAGGTACTGGGCGTACAGGTGCATCAGGGCGTCAATCTCCTCGCGGGGGCGCCGCCAGTTCTCGATGGAGAAGCTGAACAGCGTCAACGCCTCCAGCCCCAGTTGGGCAGCCTCGGTGACGATGCGGCGGACGATCTTGGCCCCGGCCTCGTGCCCCTCCGCCCGGCCTAGCCCGCGCGCGGAGGCCCACCGTCCGTTGCCGTCCATGATGATGGCCACCGAGTGCGGGATGCGCTCGTCCGGTACGCCCAGCGCCCGGCGCGCCGCGGCCACGGCCTGGGGTGAGATGTCCGCCATCAGCGCAAGCCCTCGATTGCCCGCATGGGGATGATGCTGGCCGTGCGCTCGGAGCCGACGCTGATGAAGCCCACCGGGCGCCCGAGCAGCTCCTCGATCCGCCGCACGTAGGCCCTCGCCTCCCGCGGCAGGTCGCGCAGCTTGCGGCAATCGGCGATCTCCTCCGCCCAGCCGGGCAGGGTCTCGTAGATGCCCTCGGCCTTGCCCAGCACCGCCGGGTCGTAGTCCGCCAGCACCGTCCCGTCGACGCGGTAGCCGGTGCAGATCTTGACCTCCTCCAGGCCGCTGAGCACGTCCAGCAGCGACAGCGCCAGCACGTCCACACCCGACAGGCTCGCGGCGTAGCCGACGGCGAAGGCGTCGAACCACCCGCAGCGCCGCGGCCGGCCCGTGGTCGTGCCGTATTCGTTGCCGCGCTCGCGGAGGCGGGCACCGATGTCGTTGTCCTGCTCGGTGGGGAACGGCCCCGCCCCGATGCGCGAGGTGTAGGCCTTGATCACGCCTACCACCTGCCCCACCGCCCCGGGAGGCACGCCCGCGCCGGCTGGCACGCCGCAGGCACTGACGGAGGAGCTGGTCACGAAGGGATAGGTGCCGTGGTCGATGTCGAGCATCGTGCCCTGCCCGCCCTCAAACAGGATGCGCTGCCCCTCGGCGATCGCGCGGCGGAGCATCGCCCCGGTGTTGCCGATCATCGGCGCCAGCCGCCGGCCATGGGCAACGTACTCGTCAGCCATCGCGGCGGCGTCCATCGGGGCAGCCCCGTACAGGGCGGCGAAGACCTTGTTCTTCAGGGCGACGATGGGGGCGATCTTGTCGCGCAGGACCGTTTCGTCGATCAGGTCGCCCACGCGGATGGCCGTGGAGCGGGTGGCCTTGTCGGCGTAGCAGGGCCCGATGCCGCGGGCGGTGGTGCCGATCTTGGCCCGGCCAAGCTGCGCCTCGGCCAGCTCGTCATGGCGGCGATGATAGGGCATCACCACGTGGGCGGCGCTGCTGATGCGGAGGGTGTCCGGCCCGACGGCCACGCCGCGCTTCGCCAGGCCGTCCAGCTCCTCGATCGCGACGGCCGGGTCGAACACCACGCCGTTGCCGATGACGTTCACCACGCCGGGACTAAACACCCCGCAGGGGATCAGGTGCATGGCGTACTTCTGGTCGCCGATCATGACGCTGTGCCCGGCGTTGGCGCCGCCGCAAAACCGCACCACGTACCGGCACGTCCCCGCCAGGGCGTCGACGACCTTGCCCTTGCCCTCATCACCCCACTGAAGGCCCACGACCGTGACGTTCCGCTTGCCCATAATGATCCCGCCTCCTGCTCCTGGAGCTGGACAAAAGATCCCGCCCGCAAACCAACCCTACCAACATACCCCCCCGCGCCCGCGCCCGTCAAGCCGGGGATGCAGGCGACATCTGGTGTGGCACAGCCTTTCAAGGCTGTGCGCATCCCCTGCGCCCTTGGAGACAGAGCAGGTCCCCAGGGCAGAGACCATTTCAGCGGTTCTTCTTGTGCGGGGGATTGGGAATGATTTCAACCGTCGTGTGCTTCGGGTCTTTCCGGGCCTTGTCAACGCGCATGAACCGACCACTTCCGGCATGCCTCCCGATCTTGTGCCCTTTAGGGTTGCTCATCGGAGAGCTCCTTCCTCGTAACTCTGTATCTCGCTCAAAACGCGGTAATCGCCAGGCGCGAGATTTTGTGTTGTACCCTGTTGCATAAATCCGCCGATCTTGGATAATGGTGAATTGGTCCGGGTGGGAGTTGAACCCACAGTTGGGGTGTGCTAGCACCCCGGCAGATTTAAGATCCGCTTCCTTTGCCAATTAGGATACCGGACCAAGGGTCCGCTGGCGTCTTCGGCCACCAGCGGCACAAAGGCGCAAACGCCTTGCGAGAGGCCTAGGTCGCGAGCCTAGGCCTTCTCACTTACAGCAAGGGGGCCGATAGTCGGCGACCTATCAGCCCCTGCATCTCTTCTGTTCATTCTGGCCTCCCTGCCTTGGCATCCTAGTCGCTTGGCCCCCCGTCGTCCTGTTCTGGCTTGAGGACCTGGATGTACTGATCCAGCTTGTTCCAAAGATCCATAGAAAGCTCTTTGCTGGTCTCAACTCGAACCGAGCCACCCTTTAGGGTGAAGAACCACACATTACGGTCTAGATCACTAGGGACCGGCTTGGGGACTTGCTGCGTCCCGGGAACAGACTCACGCATGCCATCCTGGCGATCAGAGGTCGGGTGAGGGACGACGGGTTGGCTAGTTTGGACCATTGTTCCGTGCAAAGATGCTTCGTGGCGGATGAACCCTTCGCTGTCCAGGGCCCCCAC
This sequence comes from Phycisphaerae bacterium, assembly GCA_022866005.1. Classification (GTDB taxonomy): domain Bacteria; phylum Planctomycetota; class Phycisphaerae; order SM23-33; family SM23-33; genus JALHTV01. The sequence continues at coordinate 10,676 of JALHTV010000151.1, read as the reverse complement.
GTCTCGCACGGCAGACATGAAAAGGGACGCAATTCGCCCCGACCAACTCTTGGGGACAGACATCTCACGCTGGAGCAGGTTGCTGAGTATTTCTTGGGATGGAGCTTTGTTGCCGTCAAACCTCATTATCAACTTGTCAAAAGCCGTTGGTTGAATCAGAATATTCAGCAGTTCCCTCTGCTTTTGACTCTCATCAGTGGGACACAGATAGTCCATTGCGAGTGGCGTGAGCTTGAACGCTCCGCGCCCGTCGATCAACCCGAAGCACTTAGCTGCTCCTAGCAATTGCCCAAGGGCCGATGCCGAGTCCCCGAGCTTGAGGCGCTGAGCGATCAAACTTCGCTGAACCTCCTGGCGATTGCCCCCCAATTCCAGCACGACCTTGGCAGCCTCAAGGCTCTTCTCAAGGCTGTAGTACGGGTAGGCACCACGACCGGACGGTTTCTCTTGGACCTCGTTGTCATTCCCTGCATTACTCATGCCTCGAACTCTATCAGAATACCGCCCGGGGAGTCAAGAGGAATAATGGATTCTCCGGATAGTGGGTCCGCCGTCCACGATATGTGGCGGTTCTTTGTACCTCCCAACCCCTTGTAATGCCTACCATTACGGATCCGACTGTCTGCTCCTTATCTGTGTTGCGCCTCTTGCGTGCTCTGCAAAAAAAACTGTAATTCCTGATACTTCCCGTTGAGGATCCGACCGCCCAATCCCAACGGCTCGCTGGTACTTCTCTATGTCCCGGTAGTGGCGCCGAACCGGCGCCTGGGCTTATGAACGATGCTAGTCCGCACACGAGCGGCGCGGTATAGTGTCGGCAACTCAACCCCGGATTAGGATCGCACGGACGGCTGGCCATGGATGGATTCGCCCATCTGCACGTTCACTCGCACTACTCGTTGCTGGACGGGGGCAATCGCATCGAGGACCTCGTCACCACGGCGGCGGCGCTGGGCATGGACAGTATCGCCCTGACCGACCACGGGAACCTTTTCGGGGCGGTCGAGTTCGCCCTGGCGGCGCAGGAGGCGGGGATCAAGCCCATCCTGGGCATGGAGGCCTACATCTCGCCCACCAGCCGGACCGACCGCTCGATGGGCAACATTCAGACGGCCGCGTACCACCTGCTGCTCCTGGCCGCCAGCGACACCGGCTGGGGCAACCTGATGAAGCTGTCCAGCCGGGCGTACCTGGAGGGCTTCTACTACCGCCCGCGCGTGGATCGGCAGTTGCTTGCGGAATTCAACGAGGGGCTGATCTGCACGACGGCCTGCCTGGGCGGGGAGGTGCCCTCGGCGCTATTGGCCGGCCAGGTGAACAAGGCCCGGAAGATCGCCGGGGAGTACCGGGACATCTTCGGGCGCGATCGGTTCTTCATCGAGGTCCAGAACCAGGGGCTCGCGGAGCAGGACCAGGCGAACCCGCTGCTGGCGGCGCTTGCGGCGGAGCTGGGCGTGGAGGTGGTGGGCACCAACGACGTGCACTTTCTGCGCCGGGAGGACAAGCCGGCCCATGAGGTGCTGACGGCTATCTCGACGGGCAAGACGCTGGCCCAGGGCGGTGCGCTGACCTATTCGCCGGAACTGTATCTGAAAAGCCCCACCGAGATGCGAGCGGCCCTAGTCGACTGGCCGGGGGCGGCCGACAACACGCTCAAGATCGCCGAGATGTGCCAGGCCCGCCTGGCCTTCGGCCGGAAGCACCTGCCGGTCTTCCGCACGCCCGACGGCCAGCCCGCCAAGGAGTACCTGGAGCAGATCGCCTTGGAGGCGCTGCACCGCAAGTTCCCCGGTGGCCCGAGCGAGGAATACGTCCGCCGGCTGCGGCGGGAGCTGGAGGTCATCGAAGGCAAGGGCTACAGCTCCTACCTGCTGATCGTCCACGACTTCGTGCGGTTTGCCCAGGAGCACGGCATCCCCATCGGGGCCCGCGGCAGCGGCTGCGCGACGCTGCTAGGCTATTGCCTGGGCATCTCCAACGTGGACCCGGTGCGCTACGGGCTGCTGTTTGAGCGATGGACCGACCCGCAGCGCGACGAGGACCCCGACTTCGACATCGACATGTGCCAGGAAGGCCGCGCGAAGGTCCTCCAGTACGTCCGCGAGAAGTACGGCCACGTGGCCCAGATCATCACCTTCGGCACGCTCAAGGCCCGCGCGGTAGTCCGCGACGTGGGGCGGGTGATGGACCTCCCGCTGAACGAGGTGGACGCCATCGCCAAGAAGGTCCCCGAGGGCCTGGGCGTGACGCTCGACAGCGCGCTGGTGGCTGAGCCGGACCTGCGGGCGCTGTACGACGAGGACGACCGCGTCCGGCAGCTGATCGACTACGGGCGCAAGCTGGAGGGCCTGGCGCGCCATGCCGGCGTGCACGCGGCCGGGGTGGTGGTGGCGGATGAGGCGCTGGAGACCCTCGTGCCCCTCTGCCGCCAGGCCGACAGCGACGAGGTCATCACCCAGTGGGACGGGCCCACCTGCGACCGGGCGGGCCTGATGAAAATGGACTTCCTGGGCCTGCGGACGCTGAGCATCCTCCAGCGGGCACGGGAGCTGGTCCGCCAGCGCACCGGACGCGACCATGAGCCCGACACCCTGCCCCTGGACGACCCGGAGGTGCTGGACCTCTTCCGCCGCGGGCAGACCGACGGGGTGTTCCAGTTCGAGTCCGACGGCATGAAGAACGTCCTGATCCAGATGCGGCCGACGCGGATCGAGGACCTCATCGCCGCCAACGCCATGTACCGCCCCGGCCCGATGGAGCTGATCCCCGCCTATTGCGCCCGCAAGAACAGCGGCGAGTCCGTGCCCTCGGTGCATCCGCTGGTGGACGACATCCTGGCGGAGACCTACGGCATCATGGTCTACCAGGAGCAGGTGATGCTGGTGCTGAACCGCCTGGGCAAGCTGCCGTTCAACACCGCCCTCACGCTGATCAAGGCGATCAGCAAGAAGAAGGAATCCGTCATCGCGGCCGAGCGGTCACAGTTCCTCCAGGGCGCCGGCGAAAACGGCATCCCCGCCGAGGAGGCCCATCGCCTGTTCGAGCTGATCCTGCGGTTCGCCGGCTACGGCTTCAACAAGGCGCACTCCACGCGCTACGCGATCGTGGCCTACCAGAGCGCGTTCTTCAAGGTGCACTTTCCGCGCGAGTTCTTCGCGGCCACGCTGACCTTCGAGAGCGGCGACACCGACAAGGTCGTGCAGTACCTCGGTGAGGCCCATCGCCTGGGCATCTCCATCGCCCCGCCGGACATCAATACCTGCGACAGCGCGTTTGCGGTCGACGGCGACCGCGTGCGGTTCGGCCTGGCGGCCGTGAAGGGCGTCGGGCCGCGGGCGGTAGAGGCCATCGTGGCGGCGCGCCGGCAGGCCGGACGATTCACCGACCTGTTCCACTTCTGCAAGCACACCGACCTCCGCGTCGTCAACCGCGCCACGGTCGAGGCCCTGATCAAGTGCGGGGCCTTCGACAGCCTGGGCGCCCACCGAGCGGCGATGGTGGCGGGTCTGGACCAGGCCATCGACCTGGGCCAGGGGGCCGCGGCGGACCGGCGCAGCGGACAGATGAACTTCCTGGAGCTGACCGGGCCAGCCCAGGCCCCGCCGGTGCGCTTCCCCACCGTCGAAGCGTGGTCGGAGGCCCAGTTGCTCGCGGCCGAGAAGGAGACGCTGGGATTCTACGTCTCCAGCCACCCGCTGGTGCGCTACGGACGCGAGCTGGACAGCCTCAGCAGCCCCGTGGGGGTGAACCTGGCGCGGCTGGGAGAGTTCACCGGGCAGGTCACCGTGGGGTGCATGATCGCGTCGGTCCGCACGCGGATCACCCAGAACGGCCGGTCCGCCGGCAGGAAAATGGCCCTGCTGACCCTGGAGGACCTGAGCGCCAAGTGCGACGCGGTGGCGTTTGCCGAGACCTACGAGAAGTGCTCCGACCTGCTGCGCCCCGAGCAGATGGCGTTCCTGGTGGGCACGGTGGACCATCGGCGCGATCGCGTCAGCATCATCGTCGCCGAGGTCATCCCCATCGACCGCGCGATTGAGGAGCTGACCGGCTCGCTGCTCCTCCGCCTGCCGGTGGGCGCCTCGGTGGAGGAGCTGGTGAAGCGCATCCACGACGTCCTGATCCGCCACCGCGGCCACTGCCCCGTACTGGTGGAGATGCGCCCCTCCGCGCGCAGCGACGTCCGCACGACCATCCGGCTGGACAAGCAGTGGTTCGTCCGACCCAGCCGCAGACTGGTGGACGAGCTGGTAGGCCTGCTGGGCGAGGAGAACCTGCGGCTATTCCCCCGGCGGTCCGCTCTGAACGGGACCAACGGGCGCGGCTTCCTGCGCCCGACCGCGCGGCCGGCGCCTGCGGCGCAGAACCCCGCGCTGCTATCCCCGGCGGCCGGACGCGTCGATTGAGCCGCACGGCACGATCCATTCGGCCGCAGGAATTCCGCCCGCTAGACTCTACGGCGCGCGCTGCGGGATTTTGGCTTTGACAGAACGGCGACTCGCGGGTACATTCTCGTCCCGTCGTCTCGGAGGCGCGGCTGCCTCACGGATGCTTCAACCCGCCAAGGAGGGCTCGACGTGTCACGTCGCGCCGTGGCAAGCTCCGGAGTGAATACGTAGACCGTATCGCGCTACCCGCGCTTGGATAGCGAAAGGCTTCCCCGATGCCTCCCGTCGATCCGGCCCTGTGGCAGCGGATTGTGCAGCAAGTCATCGCCACGGGCGGGAACGTGATCCGGCCCTGGTTTACCGAGCTGGAGCCGATCTCCCTGGAACACGGGTTATTTGAGATCGGCGGGGTCAATCCGCGCCAGCGGGACTACTGCCGCCGCCACGCCACGCGGCTATTTACCGAGGCCGCCCAGGCGGCGACCGGGCGGCTGGTGGGCGTGTGCTTCCTCACCGCGGCCGACAGCCCCACGGAGGAGTCCGCCGAAGCCCCCGAGGCCGCTCCCCCGTCCTTCCAGCCGGATGAGGGCCTGCCGTTGGGGGAAGACTACACCTTCGAGGCCTTCGTCACCGGCCCGTGCAACCGCTTGGCCCACGCGGCCTGCCTCGCCGTAAGTGAGTCTCCGGGAAAGACTTATAACCCCCTGTACATCCACGGCAGCGTCGGCCTGGGCAAGACCCACCTGCTCCAGGCCACCTGCCGCAGGATCGGCGCCAGCAACCCCCAGGCCAAGCTGTGCGTGCTGAGCTGCGAGATGTTCGTCAACCACTTCATCGAGGCCGTCGAGCGCGGCCAGCTCCACGACTTCCGCTACCGCTACCGCCACGCCGATATCCTCGCCATTGATGACATCCAGTTCCTCAGCGCCCACGAGCAGACCCAAGAGGAGTTCTTCCACACCTTTAACACGCTGTACCAGTCGCAGCGGCAGATCATCCTCTCCAGCGACCGCGGCCCGGGGCAGATCCCGGACCTGGAGGAGCGCCTGGTCAGCCGGTTCAACTGGGGCCTGGTGGCCCAGATCGACCGGCCGTGCTATGAGACCCGCGTGGCCATCGTCCGCAAGAAGGCCCGCATGCGCAACTTCGATCTCCCCGAGGACGTCGTCTGCTTTATCGCCGGCGTGATCGACTCCAACGCCCGCGAACTGGAAGGCGCCATCGCCAAGGTGGCCATGCTCGCCCAGGTCACCGCCCGCAACGTGGACATCCCCCTGGCCGAGGAGGCCCTGGGCACCAAACTCGGCGCCCCCCGCAAAGGCATCTCGATCGAGGATATCCTCAAGGCCGTCATCGGGCGGTTCAACGTCCGCCTGGCCGACCTGCAGTCCAAGAAACGCACGCGGTCCATCGCCTTCCCGCGGCAAGTGTGCATGTACCTGGCCCGCGAGCTGACCCGGCATAGCCTCGAGGAGATCGGCGGCTACTTCGGCGGGCGAGACCACACGACGGTGATGCACGCCAAGCGATCCATCGACCTGCTCCGCCAGCGGGACCCCCAACTCCAAGCTACGCTCGACCTGATCACCCAGGAACTAGGCAACAAGGCGTAGCCGGCCAGCCGCGTTTCGCCTCGGAACAACTAACACCCTCCGGTGCATTGCCTGTGTAATTGGTGTCAGGTCGCCCATCGGAACTCGACAGGTCCCCACTATCTGGTCAGGGGCCCTCGCCACGCGCTACCTGCTGCCCCTAGGAACCGCCCCGTGGCCGGTGCCACCCGACAAGCCTGCCAACAAGTTATCCACACCTCGTTGCCGTGGGCTTGCCGAGCGCAAGCCCTGCGGTTGTCGCTACTTTAGGCTGTGGGTGATGTTCCTTTCACACTAGTAACAAGCACTACCTCTGCTACGACTAGAAGCTTTACTTTAATATTAGTATCACCCCCCGTACCTGGCCCCGTTGTGTCCGTTGGCCTTATCCACCGCAGGGCCCTCTTGGGGGCCGGTTACCTATAGCGCATCCTCGCCTCAGCGTAGAACGGGCGGCCCTGGGCGATGTATTTGCGCTCGAAATTGCTGCCGACCAGTTCCCCTTTATCGCTCATCTGTAACAGCGGCACGACGGCCAGGCCCTCAGCATTAGCCAGGAGCACCTGGATCTGGCGGTAGTAGTCCAGATGGTCGGTGACGACGATAAGTTGGCCGCCAATCGCCAGGCACCGCCGCGCCGCGGCCAGGAAGGCCGGCTGGAGGAGCCGCCGGCGGTGGTGGCGGCGCTTGGGCCAGGGGTCAGGGAAGTAGATGTGGATCCGCCACAGCGACCGCTCGGGGAGGCGCCGGTGCACGCAGTCGGCCGCGTCGGCGCACAGCAGGCGTACGTTGGTCAGGCCCGCCCGGCGGACGCGGTCGGCGGCGTAGGCGCCGTAGGCCTTGGCCCACTCCAGGCCCAGGAAGTTCAGTTCCGGTCGGGCCGCGGCCCGGGCCAGCAGGAACGTGCCCTTGCCGCTGCCGATCTCCAGCTCCACGGGCCGGGTGTTGCCGAAGATGGCCGGGGGGTCCAGCGGGGCCGAGACGGGCAGGCCCTCCAGCAGGATACCGGCCGTGTCCCACGTTCGGCCGGGGCGGCGGTGAAGGTGGCTCGACGACAACGGGCGCATGGCATGAGGATAGGCTCGCCCACCGGAGGGGGTCAAGGCGAAGCGGGGCCTTGCCTCCGGAGGCCGGGCGGGGATAATGGGGCCGGTCCCTGCGGGGCCCCACTTCGCGATACCAGGAAAGGAGCCGGCCATGAAGCTCGGCGTGATGGGGGCATTGTTTGGCCATATGGGCCTGGAAGAAGCCCTGGACTATTGCGGCAAGCTGGGCCTGGAGGTGATCGAGCTGCCCGCGGGCGGGTACCCCGGTGACCCCTGGAAGCTGGAGGGCATCGCCCGCAATAAAAAACGTCTAGCCCAGCTCAAGCGCCGGATCGCCGATGCGGGATTGGAGGTCAGCGCGATCGCCGTGCACGGCAACTGCGTGCACCCCGATCGCAGGATCGCCGCCGCCCATCGGGCCGCCCATCGGGCCGCAGTGGCGCTGGCGGCGGAGCTGTGCGGCGTGGTGGTCACCTTCTCCGGGTGCCCCGCCGGGGCGCCGGGCGACAAGACGCCCAACTTCATCACCGCCCCCTGGCCGGAGGACTTCCTCAAGGCCAGCACCTATCAGTGGGACAAGGTGCTTATCCCGTTCTGGAAGAAGGAAGCAGCCTTCGCGCGGCGGGCGGGCGTGAAGATCGCCATCGAGGCGCATCCCAACTGCACCGTGCACAACCCCGCCGACCTCGTCCGCCTGCGCGACGCCGCCGGGGGCAACGTGGGGGCGAACCTCGACCCTAGTCACTTCTTCTGGCAGGGCATCGACCCGGTGGAGGCGGCCCGCTACCTCGGCGAGCGCGGCTGCATCTTCCACGTCCACGCCAAGGACACCGCCATCGACCCGCGCAACAGCCGCATCGTCGGCAACCTCGACACTCAAAGCTACGGCAAGCTCTCCCAGCGATCGTGGGTCTTCCGGACCGTCGGCTACGGGCATGGTGATGAGTTCTGGAAACCGTTCGTGTCCATGCTGCGGCTGTGGGGTTATGATGGCGTGCTGAGCATCGAGCACGAAGATGCGCTGATGAGTATGGAGGAAGGGCTGGAGAAGGCCGTGGCGTACCTCCGCGGCGTGATGATGTCCAAGCCGATGGGCAAGCCGTGGTGGCTCTAAAATCGGCCCCGCGCAGGGCGAGCGCCCGGGCCGATAGCAAAAAGGAGCGGGTCGGTGATCCGGTTCGCCTGCACCTCCTGCGGGTCTAAGTTCAAGGTCTCCGACGACAAGGGCGGCAAGCGGGCCAAGTGCCCGCGCTGCGCCACGGCGATGACGATTCCTCTTCCGCCGCCTCCCCAGCCGCAGGAGATCGGCGAGTACCGCCTGGCGGAGGAGGACGGCCAGCCTCCGCCCGCCCCGCCCCAGGCCCCCGCGGCCCGGGTGCGCAGGGCTCCATCGGCGGCCGCTGAGGCGCCGAAGCCGGCCGGCGGCAGGGTCGTCCGCTGTCCAAGCTGCATCCAGCCCCTCCCGGCCGAGTCGCGGATCTGCGTGGACTGCGGGGTCAAGCTGCCCAGCGGCCGGCCGGTGCTCACCTCGCGCGGAGTGGACTTGGACGAACTGGAGATCAAGGCCGACAAGACCATCCGCCCGTTGAGCTGGCTGATCCCCACGGGCATCTACCCGTTGTACTCCGAGGCCCTGGGTCGCGCCCGGCCCTGGGCGACCTGGACGATCGCGGCCATCACGATCCTGACCAGCATCTGGTTCCTGGCCTTGGAGTGGTCGGGTTCGCCTCAGCTGCGCTCAGCCAAGAACCTCATGCTCTGGGTCGGCAACGCCCCGCCTCCTCCGCAGCGCCTCCTGGCCCTGTACCTGTTCACTTCGTATGGTGATGGTGACGCCTTTCTGGCCAAGGTGGAAGAGCTTCAGGGAGCGGTCGCCAAGAAGACCCCTCCCAAGCCCAAGAAAAAGCCCCCCCTGCCGGGCCCCCCCGAAGAGGAGGAGGCGCTCAGCGATGAGCACGTCTTGGCTGCCCACCAGGCCCTTTCCCCCCAGCAGCAGTGCCTGGGGCAATACCGCTTCAGCCAGTTGCTGACCCACGCCTTTCTGCACGGGGGCCTGCTGCACTTGGCGGGGAACATGCTCTTTCTGCTGGTGCTGGGCTCGCGCGTTAACGCGGCCATCGGCAACCTCGCGACGCTGGTGCTGTATCCGTTCCTGGCCATGGTCGCCGGCTGGGCGTTCCAGGTGTCGGCTGCGGCGGGACTGCCCATGCCCCTGCTGGGGGCCTCCGGGGCGGTGATGGGAATGGCCGGGATGTACGTGGTGCTGTTCCCCATCCACCAGATTCACATGGTGGCCTGGTGGCGGCGGGGGCTGCTGCTGGGCGCGGGACTGTCCAAGAAGATCTTTGCCCTGCCAGGCATCCTGGTGGTGTTGTTCTACGTCTCCTTCGACGTGATCTACACGATCCTGCGCGTCGAGACGGGCGTGGCCCACTGGGCCCACCTGGGCGGGATGATCGCCGGCATTGGGCTGGCGCTGCTGCTGCTGGTCTCGCGGCTGGTGCACACCGGCGGGGATGGACTGTCGCTGGTGCTGGGCAAGTACGCCTGGGGGCTGGTCGGCACGCCGCAGGCCCACGCCCGTCGCCGCGAGGGCTGAGGCGCGGGGATGGCCGGTGGGCGTGTTGCCTTGCTCCCTCCCTGTGGGTTGACTATGCTGAGCAGACCTGGGGGCGCGAGGACCCGATGAGCCGGGTGAAATTGCAGGTGGCGCTGGACTTCCTGGAGCTTCCGCGGGCGCTGGAGGTCGCGCGGGCGGCGGTCGCTGGGGGGGCGGACTATCTCGAGGCCGGGACGCCGCTGATCAAGAGCGAGGGTCTGGAGGCCGTCCGCCAACTGCGCGCCGCGTTCCCCGGCGCGACCCTCGTGGCGGATATGAAGGCGATGGACGCCGGGCGGATCGAGGCCGAGGCCGCCGCCAAGGCCGGGGCCAACGTGATGACCGTGTGCGGGGCGGCCTCGGAGGGCACGATCCGCGAGGCCGTCGAGGCCGGGCGGCATTACGGTCTGGTCGTCGCGGTGGACCTGCTGGGCGTGGGCGACCCGATGGCGCTCGCGGCCAAGGCCAAGGAGCTGGGCGCCGCCTGGCTCGACGTGCACTGCGCGATCGACGCCCAGATGACCGGCGCCGATCCGCTGGCGATTCTCAAGCAGCTTCGACCCGCGACCGACCTGACGCTGGCCGTGGCCGGGGGGATCAATAGCGAGACCGCCGCCGCAGTGGCCGCCGCGGGGGCGGACGTGGTCATCGTCGGCGGGGCGATCATCAAGGCCATCGACCCCCAGGCCGCCACCGCCGACATCCGCAAGGCGATGGACAGCCGCAAGGCCGTCGCCAGCACCCTGTTCAAGCGGGCAACCGGCCGCGACCTGCGGGCGATCCTGGCGACCGTCCGCACGAGCAACATCTCCGACGGCGCGCACCGGCAAAGCTGCCTGGAAGGCCTGCGGCCGATAGTCGCGGGCTCGGTCGCCTGCGGACCGGCGGTGACGGTGCGGACGATGCCGGGGGACTGGTCCAAGCCCGTCCAGGCGATCGACGTCGCGAGAGAGGGCGACGTCATCGTCATCGACGCCGCGGGGCTGCCCCCGGCCGTGTGGGGGGAGCTGGCGACCGAAAGCGCCAAGAACAAGAAACTTGCGGGCCTGGT
>JALHTV010000150.1 GCA_022866005.1 Phycisphaerae bacterium | reverse complement strand
CGGGCGCCCCGTATTATGCCCAGGCCCGGCGTCTGGCCACGATGCTCGCGCGGAAGGGCTTTGCCATCATCACCGGCGGGGGCCCGGGGATCATGGAAGCGGCCAACCGTGGCGCCCGCGAAGGGGGCGGGAAATCGGTGGGGCTGAACATCACCTTGCCGTCCGAGCAAGAGGCCAACCCCTACGCCGACATCCGGATGGACTTCCATTACTTCTTCGCCCGGCTGGTCATGTTCGTCAAGTACGCCTGCTCGTTCGTGTGCTTTCCGGGCGGGTATGGCACGCTGCATGAGTTCTTCAACTCCATGTCGCTCATCCAGACCGGCAAGGCCCAGCAGTTCCCCGTGATCCTGATCGGCAGCCAGTACTGGAAGGGCCTTCTGCACTGGATGCGCCTGACCCTGCTAAGCAGCAGGCCTCAGATGGTGGGTCGCGGTGATCTCGAGCTGTTCACCCTGACCGACGACCTGGACGAGGCGGTGGCCATCGTGGAGCAGGCCCGCTCGGCCCGCCAGGCGGCAACGGCCGCGGTGGCACCGGAACACCTGACCGGCGAAGGCACACTGATGGGGCGCGTGGCCACGGTCTACAGGCGCCGCGAGAACAATCGTTCAGGGCTTCCTGCCCCCGCCCGGCCGGCCAAGGCTGCGCGCGGGCGAGCCAAGAAGCCTCGCCGCAAACCGCGCAAGAAATAGACCCCGCTAGGGCACCGGGTCGTATCCCCCTCGGCTGAACGGGTGGCACCGCAGCAGACGACGCAGGCCCAGCCACCCGCCCACCAGCACCCCGTGCCTGCCCACGGCCTCGAGGGCGTAATGGCTGCACGTGGGCAGGAACCGGCACTGCCCGCCCAGCAGCGGCGACAGCGTCACCTGATACAGCCTGACCAGAAGGAGCACTGCCGCAGCCGGCAGGCGAGCGACCGCGCGGAGCGCCTGGCGGATGGTCATGGGCGCTGCTCCTTGGCCGACGCGTGCGCCGTCAACCGCGCGGCCAGTCTGATGACCGACTGCCGCAGCGACGCCACGGAGAGCCGGACGCCCCTTCGCGGCACGACCATGAAGTCCCACCCGGCGGGCAGTTCCGGCCGGGCCAGCCGCAAGGCCTCGCGACACAACCGCTTGATGCGGTTGCGCCGCACCGCCCGGCCGTGGGCCGCCGACACCGCCACGCCCACGCGCGAGAAGGCCAACCCGTTCGGCCGGCCCAGCAGCGTGACAAGCGCGTTGCCCAACTGACGCCCTTGGCCGAACAGGGCCTGGATGTCCGCCCGGTGCCTGATCCGCCGCCGCTTGCCTGCGCGATAGTCCATGGGCCTTTCCAGATTCACCCGCGGGCATTCTAGCACGCCCACGGGGACGTTGCGTTGACAAGCCCGGGGTGGGCGCCTAGGATTCCCTGATACCGACTCCCAGATCCACAAGGAGCCCACCATGACCTCGCCGCACGTGATTGAGCTGACGGATCAGAACTTCGAGGAGGAGATCGTCACGGCCAAGGGCGTGGCCATGGTGGACTTCTGGGCGGAGTGGTGCATGCCCTGCAAGATGCTCGCCCCGACCATCGAGGACCTGGCCAAGGAGTACGCCGGGCGGGTGAAGGTCGGCAAGCTGGACACCGACGCCGCCCGCGACACGGCCATGAAGTTCGGCATCAGTGCCATTCCCACGGTCTTCTTGTTCAAGGACGGCAAGGTCGTTAAGAAGCTCATCGGCCTCCAGACCAAAAAGGTCTTCACCGAGGCGATCGACGAGCTGCTCGCCGGATAGCTGGGGAGTACGGAGCGGAAAGACGCCATGCGGGCCCTGAGCCGCGAGGAAGTCCGGCGGATCGACCGGCTGGCCATTGAGACGCTCGGCGTCAGCGGGCTGGTGCTGATGGAGAATGCCGGGCGCGGCGCCGCCGACGCCATCGGGGACTTCCTGGGTGGGTCCGTGGCTTCCAAGGTAATCGCCATCGTCGCCGGCAGCGGCAACAACGGCGGCGACGGCTTTGTCGTGGCGCGGCACCTGGCCATGCGGGGGGCGAGCGTCTCGACCTTCCTGGTCTGCCCGGGCGACAAGCTCACTCCCGACGCGGAGGCGAACCTGGCCATCCTCCGGGAGCTCGGGCACGATGTCCGCGATCTGGCCGCCGGGGACCTCGGCGGGCTGGCTGAGCAACTGCGGCGGTTCGAGGTGGTGGTGGATGCGGTCGGGGGCACGGGCATCCGCGGTGCCCTGCGCGGCCAGATGGCTGCGGCCGCCGAGGCGATCAGCGCCGCCGGCCGGCCGGTCGTGGCCATCGACATCCCCACCGGCCTGGACTGCGACACCGGCACGGCCGCGGGGGCGGCGGTGCGGGCGGCGATGACCGTCACGTTCGTCGCCCGCAAGAAGGGCTTCGACGCCCCCGGGGCGGCGGCCTACACCGGCCGGGTCATCGTGGCCGACATCGGCGTCCCGGCCGAGGCCGTCGCCGCCATGCCCGACCGGGCAGACCGATAGACCGAATGCCGCCGAAGTGGCGCTGTTGTGCGGCGGAGAGTTCTCGTATAATGCGTGCCGATTGGCCGGCCCGGCAGGCCGGCGAACCGTGTGACCAACAGGGAGGTGGACCATGCCCTTGGTACCGATGCGAATCCTTTTGGATCACGCCGCGGAGAACAACTACGGCCTGGCGGCGTTCAACGTGAACAACATGGAGCAGATCCAGGCCATCATGGCCGCGGCGACGGAGACCGACTCGCCGGTGATCG